>NZ_JBEPBF010000049.1:0-64436 GCF_040298985.1 Streptomyces sp. NPDC001093
GTCGCGGCGGCGCGGTTCGGCGGTGACGTGCCCGGCGCGCTCACCGCGGCGGCCCGGCAGCCGGGCGCCGAGGGGCTGCTCGGGCTCGCCGCGTGCTGGCGGGTGGCCGTGGACCGGGGCGCCGGGCTCGCGGCGGGCCTGGACCGGCTGGAGGCGGCCCTGCGCGCCGAGCGGGACCAGCGTGCCGATCTGCGCGCCCAGTTGGCGGGTGCCCGGGCGACCACGGTGCTGCTCGCCGTGCTCCCCGCGCTCGGCCTGCTCCTCGGCTCCGCCATGGGCGCGGCCCCGCTCCACGTCCTGCTCCACACGGGCGCCGGCCTCGGTTGCCTGGCGATCGGGTCCGCCTTCGAGGTGGCCGGGATGTGGTGGGCCGTGCGGATCGTGCGGGGAGCGGGAGCGGGAGCGGGAGCGGGAGCGGGGTGAGGGGGCACGCGGTGGTCTTCGGGGCGGGCGCGCGAGGGATGCGCCGGCCAGGGCATCCGGGGTGGGGAGCGAACTGCGGTGCGTGGGCCGGGACGTCCGGGAACTGGTGGCGGGCCGGCAGGTGTGGCGCGGTGGTGGGGAGCCGGGGGGTGCGGGGCCTGGCGGCCGGGGCGGTATGCGCGGGCCAAGGCGTGGGCAATGGGGGCGTCCCGTACCGGGCGACGTGGCGGGACAGGCGGGCGGGAGCGTGCGAGGAAGCGTGCTGTCAAGGGCGTGTGGAGCGGGAGCGGTCAGCGGGGGAGCGGAGCGGCGTGTGCGGGACGAGGTGCGTGACGGGGCGGGTCGGCTGGGACGTGTGGGGAGAGCGGGCGGTATGAGCGGGGAAGTTGTCCACAGGCTGGGGGCGGCCGGGGGTGCTGTGCTGGTCCTCGGCTGGGCGGTTCGGCGGTTGGAGCTGGTCCGCAGGAGGCGTCGGGCACGGCGACGGGTGACCGAGCTGCTCGGTCTCGAAGTGCCGGTGCCCAGGCGGCGGTTCGCGTCGGCGGGCGTAGCGCGGCGGTGGCTGCCGTTGGCGGGGGCGATGTGCGGTGCCTGGGTCCTGGTCGGCGGTGTGACCGGCGCCGTGCTGGGGCTGGGCGCCGGAGTCGTGCTGTGGTGGTGGCGGAGCCGGGAGGCGGCCGCCGGCCGGGCGGAGCCCGTCGACACGGCCGCCGCCACACGCCAACTCCCGCTGGCCGCCGATCTGCTGGCCGCCTGTGTCGCGGCCGGAGCCGCACCGGTGATCGCCGCACAGGCGGTGGGGGAGGCGCTCGACGGGCCGGTCGGGGAGGCGCTGGCGCGGGGTGCGGCCGAGGTGCGGCTCGGCGGTGAACCGGCTCAGGCCTGGCGGCGGTTGGCCGAGCTGCCAGGTGCCGCAGCGCTGGCGCGGCTGCTGGAGCGGGCCGACGAGTCCGGGCTCCCGGCGGCCGGTCCGGCCGCCCGCCTCGCCTCCGACGCACGCGCACAGTGGGCCCGCACCGCCACGGCCCGGGCCCGGCGCGCGGCCGTACTGATCTCTGCCCCGGTGGGCCTGTGCTTCCTGCCCGCCTTCATCGCGGTGGGCGTCCTGCCCGTCGTGATCGGACTCGCGGGCGGCGTGATGGGAGGCAGGTGAGGCGTACGAGAGCGAACGAGCCCAGGCGGCCACCGAGCCGAGCAATCGCGGAGAACCACGAAAGACCTGAATCCCAAGGGGGCTGGAATGCACAGGAAGACCAAGGAAGCGACGGTACGGCTGCGGCGGAAGGGCCGCGGGGACGCCGGAATGGTGACGTCCGAGTACGCGATGGGCATCATCGCGGCCGTCGGTTTCGCGTTGCTGCTCTACGAAGTCGTCACCAGCGGCCAGGTCCGGGCGGAGCTGCAGGACATCGTGAAGAAGGCCCTCAGTGCGCGGATGTGAGCGAGGAGCCGACCGGGGGTTCGTGACCGCGGAGGCGGCCGTGGTGCTGTGCGTGCTGGTGGCGTTCACGATGGCACTGGTCTGGGGGCTGCTCGTGGTGGCCGCACAGATCCAGTGCGTGGACGCCGCCCGCATCGGCGCCCGGGCCGCCGCCCGTCAGGATCCGGCCGACGCCGTGGTGACGGTGACCCGGCAGGCCGCGCCGCGCGGCGCCCGGGTGACGGTCGGTCGCGAGGGCGACCAGGTACGGGTGACGGTGGTGGCCAGACCGCCGGTGCTGAGCGGACTGCCGTTCGAGCTGCGGGAGCAGGCCGTCGCACCGGCCGAGGAGACCGCGGCGACCGGGGAGGCGGAGCAGTGAGGGGCTGTGGGGCGAGGGAACGGCACCACTCGGACCGGGGGTCCGCCACCGTGTGGAGTCTGGGGGCGATGGCCGTGCTGTGCGCGGTGTTCGGCGCCGTGCTCGCGCTGGGGCAGGCCGTCGTCGTCCGGCACCGGGCGGCCGGCGGCGCGGATCTGGCGGCGCTCGCGGCGGCGGCCCACTGGGAGCAGGGCGGCGCGGCGGCCTGCGCGCGGGCCGAGCGGGTGGCGGCGGCCCAGGGGGTACGGCTGGTCCGGTGCACGGTCGTCGGCGAGACCTCGGACGTGACGGCGGCCTCGGGAAGAGGGCCGTTCGCGGCGGAGGCCAGGGCCAGAGCGGGGCCGGCGGGACCGGTGCCGAGCGGATCAGTGCCGAAGGTTCAGCGCGGGAACTCCCCTGCGTCCGGTGCACCGGCACCGGAAGACCCTGTACCTGGGGGACCGGTGCCGGAAGCCGTCGTACGGGGAGGACCGGTGCCGGAAGCCGCCGTACGGGGGAGGACGGGGGCTGGAAGCCGCAGTACCGGGAGGAGCGGGGCTCGAAGCGGCACCGTGCGGTGAGCCGTGCCCGGAGCCCCGTGCCGGGCTCCCTCGCCGGGAGGCCCCGCGCCGGGAGCCCCAGCGTCGGAAAGTCCTCGCGCCGGGAGGCCCCGCGCCGGGAGGCCCCGCGCCGGAAAGCCCCCGCGCTGGAGCCCGCACCCATCGCGGACCCCTCGTGCCGGAGAGCCCCGCGCCGCACGCGCTCAACCCCGCGGTGCCGGCCCCGGAGCAGGCTCCTCCGTCGGCTGCTCCGCCGGAGCCAGCCCCTCCGCCGGCTGTTCCCGAGCAGCCGACACGCCCGTCGGCTGCTCCGCCGGCTTCTCCTCCGGTGCCCCCCGCAACAGCACCGTGAGGAGCCGTACCGCCCCCCTCTTGTGCAGTGGGTCGTTGCCGTTGCCGCACTTGGGGGACTGGATGCAGGACGGGCAGCCGGCCTCGCACTCGCAGGAGGCGATGGCCTCGCGGGTTGCGGTGAGCCAGGTGCGGGCGGTGTGGAAGGCGCGCTCGGCGAAGCCCGCGCCGCCGGGGTGGCCGTCGTACACGAAGACCGTCGGCAGCAGGGTGTCCGGGTGCAGCGGGACCGAGACGCCCCCGATGTCCCAGCGGTCGCAGGTCGCGAAGAGGGGGAGCAGGCCGATGGAGGCGTGCTCGGCGGCGTGCAGGGAGCCGCCGAGGATCTCCGGGGTGATCCGGGCCTCGTCCAGCTGGTCCTCGGTGACCGTCCACCACACCGCGCGCGTGCGCAGCGTACGAGGAGGGAGGTCGAGTCTGGTCTCACCGAGCACTTCGCCGGTCATGAGGCGTCTGCGCAGGTAGGAGACCACCTGGTTGGTGACCTCGACCGAGCCGTAGCACAGGCGGCCCGCGCCCCACGGGATCTCGGTGTCCGTCTCCAGGACGGAGATCGACGTGGTGTCGCGGGCGACCGTGGAGTACGGCGGATCGGCCTGCTCGACCAGGGCGACCGAGTCCTCCAGGTCCAGCCGGCGGACCAGGTAGGTGCGGCCCTGGTGGAGGTGGACCGCGCCCTCGTGGACCGTGGAGTGCGCGGCGCCCGCGTCGACCGTGCCGAGCAGGCGACCGGTGCCGGACTCCACGACCTGCACCGGACGCCCGCCCGCGCCGCGGATGTCGGTCAGGTCGGCGGCCCGCTCCCGGCGTGTCCAGTGCCAGGCCTTCGTCCGCCGGCGCAGCAGCTTCGCGCCCTCCAGCTGCGGCAGCACGTCCGCACAGGCAGGGCCGAAGAGGTCCAGGTCCTCCTCGGTCAGCGGGAGTTCCGCGGCGGCGGCGCACAGGTGCGGGGCGAGGACGTAGGGGTTGTCCGGGTCGAGGACGGTGGACTCCACCGGCTGGGCGAACAGGGCCTCGGGGTGGTGGACCAGGAAGGTGTCCAGCGGGTCGTCGCGGGCCACCAGCACGGCGAGCGCGCCCTGTCCGGAGCGGCCCGCGCGGCCCGCCTGCTGCCACAGGGAGGCGCGCGTGCCCGGGTAGCCGGCGATGACCACCGCGTCCAGGCCGGAGACGTCCACGCCGAGTTCCAGGGCCGTCGTGGCGGCGAGGCCGAGGAGTTCACCGGAGTGCAGGGCGCGTTCCAGGGCGCGGCGCTCCTCGGGGAGGTAGCCGCCGCGGTAAGCCGCGACCCGCCGGACCAGGGCGCGGTCGACCTCGGCCAGTTTCTCCTGGGCGATCACCGAGATCAGCTCGGCGCCGCGCCGGGACCGTACGAAGGCCACCGAGCGCACGCCCTGCACGGTGAGGTCGGTCAGCAGATCGGCGGTCTCGGCGGTGGCGGTACGCCGTACGGGTGCGCCCTTCTCGCCGTGCAGCTCGGTGAGCGGGGGCTCCCACAGGGCGAAGACCAGCTCCCCGCGCGGGGAGGCGTCGTCGGCGACCTCGAGCACCGGCAGGCCGGTCAGCCGGCGGGCGGCCACGGCGGGCTCGGCGGCGGTCGCCGAGGCCAGCAGGAAGACGGGCGAGGCGCCGTAGCGGGCGCACAGGCGGCGCAGCCGGCGCAGCACCTGGGCGACGTGCGAGCCGAAGACGCCCCGGTAGGTGTGGCACTCGTCGATGACGACGTACTTGAGGGCCTTCAGGAAGGAGGACCAGCGCGGGTGGGAGGGGAGTATCCCGCGGTGCAGCATGTCGGGGTTGGTGAGGACGTAGTTGGCGTACTGGCGGATCCACTCCCGTTCCTCGAACGGGGTGTCGCCGTCGTACACGGCCGGGCGCACCGAGGTGCCGAGCGGTTGTGAAAGTTCCTTCACCGAACGGCACTGATCCGCCGCGAGCGCTTTGGTGGGCGCGAGGTACAGGGCGGTGGCGCCTCGGCCGTTCGGAGCCTCGGAGCCGTCCAGGAGGGTGGACAGGACGGGCACGAGGTACGCGAGGGACTTTCCGGAGGCGGTGCCGGTGGCGACGACCACCGAGTCACCGTCCAGGGCGTGCTCGGCGGCCAGCGCCTGGTGCGCCCAGGGGTGTTCGATGCCGCACGCCTGGACGGCCGCGATCACCTCGGACCGGATTCGGTCAGGCCAGACGGCATGGCGGCCCGCGCGCGGGGGCAAGTGCTCCGTATGAGTGATGCGCGCAGCCCGGCTCGGCCCGGAGGCGAGCCGGTCCAGAACCGCGCCCGGAGACGGGCGGGACGCCGGGTCCGCCGGGGATCGATCGGATCGGTGATTCTTGGCCATCGGCACCGAGTGTGTCACTGGCGTGACGGACAATGGAGTCAAGGCGTCGTGCACACCTGCCGGTAAGTGATTGAATGCCATCGCGGCTGGCGTTGCGTCCCTGGGGCCGCAAGCCGAGGTGTCCTTAAGGGCGACCGCTCGATAGCAAGGTGCTGGAGGATCCGTGGACCTGTCCCTGTCGACCCGTACCGTCGGCGATCGTACGGTCGTCGAGGTCGGTGGCGAAATCGATGTATACACCGCGCCCAAGCTGCGCGAGCAGCTGGTCGAGCTGGTGAACGACGGGAATTTCCACCTCGTCGTCGACATGGAGGGCGTGGATTTCCTCGACTCCACCGGACTCGGCGTGCTGGTCGGCGGCCTGAAGCGAGTGCGTGCCCACGAGGGCTCGCTGCGCCTGGTCTGCAACCAGGAGCGCATTCTCAAGATCTTCCGTATCACCGGCCTCACCAAGGTGTTCCCGATCCACACCTCGGTCGAGGAAGCGGTGGCGGCCACCGACTGACCCTGGAGCGGTGACCGGCGCCGGGCTCCCTTCGGAGCCCGGACGCCGGCCGATGGCGTCCGGTCCGCCGCGCCGGCGGCCGGGGCGTCGACCGGTTCCGTCCCGGGCCCTGAAGCGGCCCGGGGCACAGAAGCACATCAGGGGTGCGGGCTCCCGGCGGCCCTGCCCCCGACCGCACGCCCGTAGTCGCGAGGGGGATGCATGGCCACCGTCGAACTCCGCTTCAGCGCGCTGCCCGAGCACGTCCGGACCGCCCGGTTGGTGGCGGCCGCGGTGGCACGCAGGGCCGGAGTGGACGAGGCCGTCCTCGACGAGCTCCGGCTCGCCGTCGGCGAGGCCTGCTCCCGCGCCGTCGGACTGCACCAGAGCAGCGGCATCAGCGCGCCCGTGAAGGTGGCGCTGATCGAAGAGGAGAAACAGTTCTCCATCGAGGTCGGCGACGAGGCGCCGCACGCCGCCCCGGGCGACACGCCCGGCGCCGCGCAGGATGGCGAGGCGGAGGTCGAGGAGGACGAGATGGGCCTCGCGGTCATCAGCGGCCTCGTCGACGACGTCCAGGTCACCACCGGACACGACGGCGGCCTGATCCGCATGACCTGGCCGACCACACCGCCGGCCACGGCGCTGGTCTGAACGCCGCGCCGCACCACCTCACGAGGGCCCTGCCGAGCAGGGCCCTCGGTGTTTTTCCAGCGCAAGGCGCACATCCCGAATTCGTGAATAAATTCACGATCATTAAAAATGCCTCGGAGGCATTACTCCATTCGGGTGGTCGGGTGGGATCTCGATCATTTACTGATGGGTCGGCGGAGGCGAATTCCGTTTACCGCGCCCTGTTTAGATCACACTGAGGTACCTAGAATCCCCACATCTTGAGCTCAGCCCAAGCGTCAAGGAGGACGAATGGCGGGGCTTTCTACCCCTCAATCGGGTCATCCCACATCCCTCGCAGCCGCAGTTCTGACCGGCGACAACCGGATCATCGTGGCCGTCATCGCGGCGGTCGCGCTCGCCGCACTGGTGGTCGCGGGGATCCTGGTGCGTCAGGTGCTGGCCGCGGGCGAGGGCACCGACAGCATGAAGCGGATCGCCGAGGCGGTCCAGGAAGGCGCGAAGGCGTACCTCGCCCGGCAGTTGCGCACGCTCGGCGCATTCGCCGTGGTCGTCTTCTTCCTGCTCATGCTCCTGCCCGCGGACGACTGGAATCAACGTGCCGGACGATCGGTGTTCTTCCTGATCGGTGCGGTGTTCTCGGCGGCCACCGGCTATATCGGCATGTGGCTCGCCGTGCGCAGCAACGTACGGGTCGCCGCGGCGGCCCGGGAAGCCACCCCGGGACCGGGCGAACCGCAAAAGGATCTCACCACCGTCTCGCACACCGCGATGAAGATCGCATTTCGCACGGGCGGCGTCGTCGGCATGTTCACGGTGGGGCTCGGCCTGCTGGGCGCCTCCTGCGTGGTGCTGGTGTACGCGGCCGATGCGCCGAAGGTGCTGGAGGGCTTCGGCCTCGGTGCCGCCCTGATCGCGATGTTCATGCGTGTGGGCGGCGGCATCTTCACCAAGGCCGCCGACGTCGGCGCCGACCTGGTCGGCAAGGTCGAACAGGGCATTCCGGAGGACGATCCGCGCAATGCCGCGACCATCGCCGACAACGTGGGCGACAACGTCGGCGACTGCGCGGGCATGGCGGCCGACCTCTTCGAGTCGTACGCCGTGACCCTGGTGGCCGCCCTGATCCTCGGCAAGGTCGCCTTCGGCAACTCGGGACTCGCCTTCCCGTTGCTCGTGCCCGCGATCGGCGTCATCACCGCGATGATCGGCATCTTCGCGGTCGCCCCGCGGCGCGCCGACCGCAGCGGCATGACGGCGATCAACCGCGGTTTCTTCATCTCCGCGGTGATCTCGCTCGCCCTGGTCGCGGTCGCGGTCTTCGTCTACCTGCCCTCGAAGTACTCCGCTCTGCACGGCGTGACGGACGCGGCGATCAGGGGCAAGGACGGCGATCCGCGGATCCTCGCCCTGGTCGCGGTGGCGATCGGCATCCTGCTGGCCGCCGTCATCCAGCAGTTGACCGGCTACTTCACCGAGACCAACCGCCGCCCGGTCCGGGACATCGGCAAGACCTCCCTCACCGGACCGGCCACCGTCGTCCTGTCCGGCATCTCGGTCGGCCTGGAATCCGCCGTCTACACCGCGCTGCTCATCGGGCTCGGCGTGTACGGCGCGTTCCTGCTCGGCGGTACGTCGATCATGCTCGCGCTGTTCGCGGTCGCGCTGGCCGGCACCGGCCTGCTCACCACGGTCGGCGTGATCGTCGCCATGGACACCTTCGGGCCGGTCTCCGACAACGCGCAGGGCATCGCCGAGATGTCCGGCGACGTCGAGGGCGCGGGCGCACAGGTGCTCACCAACCTGGACGCGGTCGGCAACACCACCAAGGCCATCACCAAGGGCATCGCCATCGCCACCGCTGTCCTCGCCGCGTCGGCGCTGTTCGGGTCGTACCGCGACGCGATCACCACCAACGTGCAGGACGTCGGGGCGAAACTCACCGGGCCGGGTGCGCCGATGAGTCTGTCCCTGGACATCTCGCAGCCCAGCAACCTCGTCGGCCTCATCGCGGGCGCCGCGGTCGTCTTCCTCTTCTCCGGACTGGCCATCAACGCCGTGTCGCGTTCGGCGGGTTCGGTGGTGTTCGAGGTGCGGCGGCAGTTCCGTGAGCGGCCCGGGATCATGGACTTCACCGAGAAGCCCGAGTACGGCAAGGTCGTCGACATCTGCACCAAGGACGCCCTGCGGGAGCTGGCCACGCCAGGTCTGCTCGCCGTGATGGCGCCGATCTTCGTCGGGTTCACGCTCGGCGTCGGCTCGCTCGGCTCCTACCTCGCCGGCGCGATCGGTGCGGGCACGCTGATGGCGGTGTTCCTCGCCAACTCCGGCGGCGCCTGGGACAACGCCAAGAAGCTGGTGGAGGACGGCCACCACGGCGGCAAGGGCAGTGAGGCCCACGCGGCCACGGTGATCGGCGACACGGTCGGTGACCCCTTCAAGGACACCGCCGGGCCGGCGATCAACCCGCTGCTGAAGGTCATGAACCTGGTCTCCCTGCTCATCGCGCCCGCGGTCATCAAGTTCTCCTACGGCAACGACAAGAACCTGGGCGTGCGGATCACGATCGCGCTCCTCGCGCTCGTGGTGATCGTCGTCGCCGTGTACGTCTCCAAGCGGCGCGGCATCGCCGTCGGCGACGACGAGAGCACCGGGCGGGTCTCCAACTCGGCGAACACGGCGGTGGTTTCCTAGCCGAAATCCCTGACTGTTCGAGAAGTCCTGCTCAACGGGCGGGCGGGCGGCACGTGTTGGCGTGCCGCCCGCCCGCTGCCGTCTGTGCGGGGTCGTGTGCGGGGCATCCGTGGGCGTCTGCCGGTCCGCTTGTGGGCTCGGCCACATGGTGAGTCTTCTCTCTCATGGTGCGAAGAGTCACAAAGGGCGCCTTAGGGAGCGTTCGGGGTGCGGAGGGTGTGGGTCCGCCGTGTAGGGTCCGTGGGCCGAGAGCCATGGAAGGGACCAATCCGGTGAACAAGAAGCTCGCGGCCGCACTGTCCGGCGGTGCGGTACTGGTGGCGGCGCTGTCGGGATGCACCAGCAGCGGCGGCGGTGACAAGGGCCCCGACCCCAAGCTGGTCGCCTGGGCCAAGTCGGTGTGCGACGCGGTGCCCGCGCAGGACGCGAAGATCAAGGCGGCGAACGCGGCGATCAGCACGACGGCCGCCGACACCGCAAAGCCCGAGACCCTCCAGAAGACGGACTCGCAGGCCTTCCAGGACATGGCCGACGGCTACAAGGCGATCGCCACCGCCGTCAGCAGCGCGGGCGCGCCTCCCGGTGTCCAGGACGGCGCCGAGCGGCTCCAGGGCGTCGTGAAGAGCTTCAACGGGCTCTCCGCCTCCTACGCCGGCCTGAAGAAGCAGGTCGACGCGCTGAACACCAAGGACCAGGCCAAGTTCGCCTCGGGTCTGCACGACATCGCGGTGCAGATGACGGACCTGGAGAAGCAGCACAAGAGCGGCACCGACGCGCTGGAGAAGCTCCAGCAGGGCGATGTCAAGAACGCCATCGCCCAGCAGGCCAGCTGCAAGAAGGTCGCGGCCACGGCTTCCTCCTCGTCCTCGCCGTCGGCGGGCTGACCGGTCGCTTGTACGGCGGACCGCCGACCGCCGGTGACGGCCGAGGACTGACGGGCAGTGCTTACGGCGCCCGGTCGGCGGGCCCGGCCGGGGCCGTACCGGTGAGGCGTGCTGAGGCCGCCTACGGAACGTGCCGCGGGCCACAATGGGGGGCGTGACTGACTCCGGACCCGCTTCCCTGCCCGCTTCCGACCGGCCCGACATCGCCGCGCGCCTGCGTGACGCGCTGCTGGCCGCCTCCTTCACCGCCGACGGGCTGCTGGACCTGCTCGGCGCCCCCGCGTACGCGGCGCTGGCCCGCAGCGAGACCGTGCCCGCGCTGAGGGCGACCCGTGGCGACACGCCGCTGGAGACGCTCGTACGGCTCTTCCTGCTCCAGCAGCCGGTGCCGCACGCGCGCGTGGCGGCCGTTCTGCCGGCCGAGGAGGCGCTGGAGGCCGGGTGGCTCACGCGCGTGGGCGGCGACGAGGTGGCCGCCACCGTGGACGTACGGCCCTACGGCGGTCCCGGGGGCGAGGACTGGTTCATCGTCTCCGACCTGGGCTGCGCGGTCGGCGGAGCCGGCGGGATCGGGCAGCGCGACGAGGGCGTCGTACTCGGCGTCGGCGGTGCCTCCACGACCCTCGCCGGCATCACCGTCCGTACGCCGGTGGCGTCCGCCCTGGACCTCGGCACCGGCTCCGGCATCCAGGCGCTGCACGCCGCCCAGCACGCCACGCGCGTGACGGCCACCGACCTCAACCCGCGCGCCCTGCACATCACCGCGCTCACGCTCGCGCTCTCCGCCGCCCCCTCCGCCGACCTGCGCGAGGGTTCGCTGTTCGAACCGGTCCGGGACGACGAGACCTTCGACCTGATCGTCTCCAACCCGCCCTTCGTCATCTCGCCCGGCGCTCGCCTCACGTACCGGGACGGTGGCATGGGCGGGGACGATCTGTGCCGCTCGCTCGTTCAGCAGGCGGGGGAACGGCTGAACGAGGGCGGGTTCGCGCAGTTCCTCGCCAACTGGCAGCACGTAGCGGGGGAGGACTGGCAGGACAGACTCAGGTCGTGGGTGCCGCGCGGGTGCGATGCCTGGATCGTGCAGCGCGAGGTACAGGACGTCACGCAGTACGCCGAGCTGTGGCTGAGGGACGCCGGTGACCACCGCGGGGACGCGGCGCAGTACCAGGCGCGGTACGACGCCTGGCTCGACGAGTTCGAGGCGCGCAAGGTCAGGGCGGTCGGCTTCGGCTGGATCACTCTGCGCCGGACGGGTTCCGCCGAGCCCGTCGTCACGGTGGAGGAGTGGCCACACCCGGTCGAGCAGCCCCTCGGGGACACGATCCGGGCGCACTTCGAGCGCCTCGACTATCTCCGGGAGCACGACGACGCGGCGCTCCTCGACAGCCACTTCAAGCTCGCCGCGGAGGTGGTCCAGGAGCAGGTCGGGCTGCCCGGTGCCGAGGACCCGGAGCATGTGGTGCTGCGCCAGCACCGCGGGATGCGCCGGGCCACGAAGGTGGACACGGTCGGCGCCGGGTTCGCGGGCGTCTGCGACGGCACGCTGAGCGCGGGCCGCATCCTGGACGCCATCGCCCAGCTCATGGACGAGGACCCGGTGGTGCTCCGGGACCGGACGCCCGCGCAGATCCGCCTGCTGGTGGAGCAGGGCTTCCTCGACCCGGCGCACTGAGCCGACCGGGCACGGCGGCGGGGCTACGGCGGCCGGTCCGGCGCGCGGCGGGGTACCGCGGCCGGTCCGGCACAGACAGGGGTACGGCGGCCGGTCCGGCGTGCCGTGGGCCAGGGCGGCTTGGGTCGCCTGAGGTATGCCCGGTACCGGTGGGGTCGTAGCCGTCCCCCGTTGCCCCGGTGGGCCGCGTCCGGATCATCGTCGTATGCCGAGGGCACGGACCGGTGTGCGGCCCGGTGCCGACCGGCGGCGGGTGCCGTGACGCGCCGATGCCGGGAAAACGGCCGGAAAAATATGGGCGTGGCGGCCGCCCACGCCCTGTTCGACCGTGTGTTCGATGTCACGTCGACTTCTCGTTCACCCCGATGTTGCCCGGCCGTCTCCTGTCCGCCTCCCGCGCGTGCCAGTGTCCCGGCGCGGGCGGAGCCGGACGGCACGGAAGAGGTGGGTGGGGGATGGAGAGCGGGCCGGCGATCTTCGCGGGAATGGTGTTCGCCCTGTTCGGAGGCGCCCTGCTCGCCTGGACCGGCACCCGCCTCAGGCGCCGTGAGCCGGTCGCCCACGGTGTGAACCAGGTCGCATCGGCGGCCCTTGCGAGCGTGGCCGGGACGGTCGCGCTGGCCCTCGGCGTCTACTGCCTGACCCGCCTCTGACGTCGGCAGGTGCGCTGGGAAGGAGTGGCGCAGGAGTAAGGGGAGCGTCACGCTCCGGACATGCCTCGAGTGGGTACTCGGTAGTCCGGGCGGCAGGAATGGCGGTAGTCGGGTTACCGTTCGAGTGGCCGTTGTGGGCTTTTCCCGTTTGACACGGGGGCGGGATGTACCGTCACACTCCGCAGCGTCACACGTGCCAGCAGTACGCCGCGACCCCGGGACCAAAGGCCTGGGGAGGCCCCAGCGTCGACCGGAGAGAAGAGCGAAGTTGTCCCCGACCAGCGAGACCGCACAGGGCGGCCGCCGACTCGTCATCGTCGAGTCGCCTGCCAAGGCGAAGACGATCAAGGGCTACCTCGGCCCCGGCTACGTCGTCGAAGCGAGCGTCGGGCACATCCGCGACCTCCCCAACGGCGCCGCGGAGGTGCCCGAGAAGTACACCGGCGAGGTCCGCCGCCTCGGTGTGGACGTCGACCATGACTTCCAGCCGATCTATGTGATCAACGCCGACAAGAAGGCACAGGTCAAGAAGCTCAAGGACCTGCTGAAGGACTCCGACGAGCTCTTCCTCGCCACCGATGAGGACCGGGAGGGCGAGGCGATCGCCTGGCACCTCCAGGAGGTCCTCAAGCCGAAGATCCCGGTCAAGCGGATGGTCTTCCACGAGATCACCAAGGACGCGATCCGCGAGGCCGTCGCCAACCCGCGCCAGCTCAACCAGAAGCTGGTCGACGCCCAGGAGACCCGCCGCATCCTCGACCGCCTCTACGGCTACGAGGTCTCGCCGGTCCTGTGGAAGAAGGTCATGCCCCGGCTGTCCGCCGGCCGTGTCCAGTCCGTCGCCACCCGTCTCGTCGTCGAGCGGGAACGTGAGCGCATCGCTTTCCGTTCCGCCGAGTACTGGGACCTGACGGGCACCTTCGCGACCGGCCGCGCGGGCGATCCGTCGGACCCGTCGTCGCTGGTCGCCCGCCTGCAGACCGTCGACGGCAGGCGGATCGCGCAGGGCCGCGACTTCGACTCCCTGGGACAGCTCAAGGGCGAGAACACCCTCCACCTCGACGAGGCGACCGCCCGGGCCCTGGCCGCCGCACTGGAGAACACCCGCTTCTCCGTGCGCTCCGTCGAGTCCAAGCCGTACCGCCGCTCGCCGTACGCCCCGTTCCGTACGACGACGCTGCAGCAGGAGGCCAGCCGCAAGCTCGGCTTCGGCGCGAAGGCCACCATGCAGGTCGCGCAGAAGCTGTACGAGAACGGCTACATCACGTACATGCGTACGGACTCCACGACGCTGAGCGACACCGCGATCGCGGCCGCCCGCGCCCAGGTCACGCAGCTGTACGGCGCCGACTACCTGCCCCCGCAGCCGCGTACCTACGCCGCCAAGGTCAAGAACGCGCAGGAGGCCCACGAGGCGATCCGCCCCTCGGGTGATCGTTTCCGCACTCCCGCCGAGACCGGCCTGACCGGCGACCAGTTCAAGCTCTACGAGCTGATCTGGAAGCGGACCGTCGCCTCCCAGATGAAGGACGCGACCGGTAACTCCGTGACCGTGAAGATCGGCGGCACCGCCGCCGACGGCCGGGACGTCGAGTTCAGCGCCTCCGGCAAGACGATCACCTTCCACGGCTTCCTGAAGGCCTACGTCGAGGGTGCCGACGACCCGAACGCCGAGCTGGACGACCGCGAGCGCCGGCTGCCGCAGGTCGCCGAGGGTGACGCGCTGTCCGCCGAGGAGATCACGGTCGACGGCCACGCCACCAAGCCCCCGGCCCGCTACACCGAGGCCTCCCTGGTCAAGGAGCTGGAAGAGCGCGAGATCGGCCGCCCGTCGACGTACGCGTCGATCATCGGCACCATCCTCGACCGCGGGTACGTCTTCAAGAAGGGCACGGCCCTGGTGCCGTCCTTCCTGTCCTTCGCTGTGGTGAACCTCCTGGAGAAGCACTTCGGGCGGCTCGTCGACTACGGTTTCACCGCCAAGATGGAGGACGACCTCGACCGCATCGCGGCCGGCGAGGCCAAGGCCGTGCCGTGGCTGAAGCGGTTCTACTTCGGCGAGACCCTCTCTGACAGCGGCGCCGCCGCGGGCGGCCACGGCACCGCGGCCGATGCGGGCAACGGCGACGGGGACCACCTCGGCGGTCTCAAGGAGCTGGTGACCGACCTGGGCGCGATCGACGCGCGCGAGGTGTCGTCGTTCCCGGTGGGCAACGACATCGTGCTCCGCGTCGGCCGCTACGGCCCGTACATCGAGCGCGGCGAGAAGGACACCGAGCAGCACCAGCGCGCGGACGTCCCGGACGACCTGGCGCCGGACGAGCTGTCCGTCGAGCTGGCCGAGGAGCTGCTGGCCAAGCCCAGCGGCGACTTCGAGCTGGGCACCGACCCGGCCACGGGCCACCAGATCGTCGCCAAGGCCGGCCGGTACGGCCCCTACGTCACGGAGATCCTCCCCGAGGGCACCCCGAAGACCGGCAAGAACGCGGTCAAGCCGCGCACGGCCTCGCTCTTCAAGTCGATGTCGCTCGACACGGTCACGCTCGACGACGCGCTGAAGCTGATGTCGCTGCCGCGTGTCGTCGGCACCGACGCCGAGGGCCAGGAGATCACCGCGCAGAACGGCCGCTACGGGCCGTACCTGAAGAAGGGCACGGACTCGCGCTCGCTGCAGTCCGAGGACCAGCTCTTCACGATCACGCTGGAGGAGGCGCTGGCGATCTACGCCCAGCCCAAGCAGCGTGGCCGGGCCGCCGCCAAGCCGCCGCTGAAGGAGCTGGGCGCCGACCCGGTCTCCGGCAAGCCGGTCGTGGTCAAGGACGGCCGCTTCGGTCCGTACGTCACCGACGGCGAGACCAACGCGACCCTGCGCTCCGGCGACAGCGTCGAGACGATCACCCCGGAGCGCGGCTTCGAGCTGCTCGCCGAGAAGCGTGCGAAGGCGCCCGCCAAGAAGACCGCGAAGAAGGCCCCGGCCAAGAAGGCGGCCCCGGCGAAGAAGACCGCCGCCAAGAAGACGGCGGCGAAGAAGACCACGGCGAAGAAGACGACCGCCAAGAAGGCGACCGCTTCCAAGGCCACGTCGTCCGGCGCGGAGGACTGACGCCTCCGGCGGGCCGCCGCCGGCGCCTCCTCGGCTTCGCTATGCGAACGCCCCGGCATCACTTTGATGTCGGGGCGTGCCCATGCCAGGAGAGGCGGGGTGTGGTGTCGGTGGCTGCCGATAGGCTGAACGCATGACGCGAGCCGAGCAGCCAACGGCCCCCACCACAGCCCCGGACGACGCCCTGGTCGCGGACTCCCGCGAGCGCGCCGTCCGTTCCCTGCTGCGCCGACCGCAGCTGAGGCGCCTGTGGAGCGCACAGCTGGTGAGCGGTGTCGGCGACACCCTCGCCCTCCTCGTCCTGGTCGTCCTCGCCCTCCAGGCGGCGATCGTCCAGGGCGCGTTCGGCGGTGGATACCGGGGTGTGGCGTTCGCAGTGGCGATGGTCTTCGCCGCGCGCGTCCTCGCCGCCCTGCTGTTCGGCGCGGTCCTCCTCGGCCCGCTGACCACGCTCACCGCCCAGGAGGGCCCGCTCGACCGCCGCTGGACCATGGTCGGCGCCGACGGCGTGCGCGCCGCGCTGCTGATCGTCGCGCCCCTGTGGATCGACTGGACCCCGGACAACGCGCTGGCCGTCCTGCTGGTCACCGCCTTCGTCACCGGCGTCGCCGAGCGCCTGTGGACGGTGTGCCGGGAGAGCGCGGCACCGGCCCTGCTGCCCGGCCCGCCCCCGGAGGGCGCCACCGTACGGCCGCTGCCCGACCACATGGACGCCCTGCGCCGCCTCTCGCTGCGCACCAGCTTCCTGGCCGTGCCGCTGGCGGCCGCCGCGCTGGTCGTGGCCGGCCTGCTCAACAACCTGCTGGGCACCGGCGTGGCCTGGTTCGACCAGCATCACGCGGCCCTCGCCTCGTATGTGGCGGCCGGCCTGTTCGCCGCCTCCCTGTCCGTGCTGACCTTCCTGGAGCTGCCCGAGGTCCGCACCCCCCGCGCACGCTCCCCGCTGGAGGGCCTGCGCCGCCCGCGCACCGGCACCGGTGTCGACAAGGGCCGTACGGGCGCGATCCCGCTGCTCGTCCCGGCCTGCGCAGCCGTGGCCGGGGCCATCGCGGCGGCCGTCTCGGTGTGCGTGCTGCACGCCACCGACCTGGGCGGTGGCCCGGTCCTGTACGGCCTGCTGGTGCTGGGCCTGACCGGCGGTGTCGCCGTCGGCATCCGTACGGCGCCCGCGCTGCTGCCCTCGCTCTCGCGCCGCCGGCTGCTCGCCCTCGCGATCGCCTTCACCGGCATCGCCCTGCTGGCCGCCGGGCTGGTCCCGGACGTCACCACGGTGCTGCTGATCGTCACGCTGGCCGGCGTCACCGCGGGCGTGGCCGCGAACACCGGGCACGCCCTGCTCGACCAGGAGACCGAGGACTACCGCCGGTCGCGCGTCACCGGGCACCTGCACGCGGTCGTCCGGGTCTTCATAGCGCTCGGAGCCCTGATCGCGCCCGTGGTCGCCGGGCTCATCGGCCGGCACCGGCTGGAGAACGGCAAGTTCGTCTTCGCGCACGGCGGCGCCTCCTTCACGCTGATGCTGGTCGGCGCGCTGCTGCTGCCGGTCGCGGCCCTGGTGCTCGCCAAGGTCGACGACCGCTCCGGCATCCCGCTGCGCCAGGACCTCAAGGACGCGCTGCTCGGCGGCGACGACCCGGTCGAGGCACCGGCGGCGGGCGGCTTCTTCATCGCCCTGGAGGGCGGCGACGGCGCTGGCAAGTCCACCCAGGCCGAGGCCCTCGCCGAGTGGATCCGGGCCAAGGGCCACGAGGTCGTGCTCACCCGCGAGCCGGGGGCCACGCCCGTCGGCAAGCGGCTGCGCTCGATCCTGCTGGACGTGTCCTCGGCGGGCCTGTCGCACCGCGCGGAGGCGCTGCTGTACGCCGCCGACCGGGCCGAGCACGTCGACACCGTCGTACGGCCCGCCCTGGAGCGCGGCGCGGTGGTCATCTCCGACCGCTACATCGACTCGTCCGTCGCCTACCAGGGCGCCGGCCGCGATCTGTCCCCGACCGAGATCGCCCGCATCAACCGCTGGGCGACCAACGGGCTCGTCCCGCACCTCACCGTCCTGCTGGACGTCTCCCCGGAGACCGCCCGCGAGCGGTTCACCGAGGCGCCGGACCGGCTGGAGTCGGAGCCGGCGGAGTTCCACGCGCGCGTGCGGTCCGGTTTCCTCACGCTGGCCGCCGCCGATCCCGGCCGCTACCTGGTCGTGGACGCCGGTCAGGAGCCCGAGGCGGTCACCACGGTGATCCGGCACCGGCTCGACACCGTGCTCCCCCTGTCCGAGGCCGAGATCCAGGCACAGGAGGAGGCGCGGAGGAAGGCCGAGGAGGAGGCCCGCCGCAAGGCCGAGGAAGAGGCCGCGCGCAAGGCCGAGGAGGAGCGCCTGGAGCGCGAGCGCCAGGAGGAGCTGGCCCGGCTGCGCGCCGAGGAGGAGGAGCGCAAGCGCCGCGAGCTGGAGGAGGCGCAGCGCCGCGAGGCCGAACGGCAGGCCGAGGAGGCCCGGCAGCGGGCGGCGGAGGCCGCCCGGCGCGCTGAGGAGGAGCGGCAGCGCCTCCTCGCCGAGGAGAAGGCCCGCGCCGAGGAGGAGGCTCGCCGCAGGGCCGAGGAGGAGCGGCGCCGCAGGCAGGCCGAGGAGGAGGCCCGGCTGCGTGCGGAAGAGGAGGCGCGCCGTCTGGAGAAGCAGCGCAAGGCCGAGGAGGCGCTGCTGCGAGCCGAGGAGGCCCGTCGGCAGGCGGCCGAGGCAGCGGCGGCGGCCGACACGGCGGCCCGCCGGTCCGGCACGCCCCTGCCGGCCGCGCCGGGCCCGGTCCCGGACGCGGTGACGGTTCCCACCCCGGTGGTGTCGCCCGATCAGGGCGAGCCGGGCACGCGCGGGGCGGGCACGGACGAGACGACGGTGCTGCGTCCGGTGCGCGAGGAGCGGGGCGGCTCCGCCGAGCACGCCCGGGACGCCGCCGCCTCCGACGTCCCCCACCCGGACGCCGAGGTGACCGCAGAACTGCCGCAGCCTCCGGCGGCCCCGGGCGCGGCCGACGAGACGGCGGTGCTGCCCCAGGTGCCGGGCGCGGCGGACGAGACGGCGGTGCTGCCGCCCGTTCCGGGTGCGGCCGACGAGACGGCCGTACTGCCGCCCGTACGGGGTGACGACCCGGCGGACCGGATGCCGTCCGGCTTCTTCCGGGACGAGCGGCCCGCCGCGGGCCCCGACGGCTCCGAGGACCGTACGCGCGAGATGCCGCAGATCGACGCCGACGGCACCCTGCGTCGCCGGCCGCGTCCCGACTGGGCCGAGGAGACCCCGCTGGACGACCTGCCGTCGCTGGCGGACGAACTGCTGGGGTCGTACGACGAGCGGGAGCACGGCGACCACGACGAGGAGCAGGACCGCAGGGGACGCGGCCAGGGCCGGCGCGGCTGACGGCCGGTACCGCCGGGTGCGGCGAAGTAAGTACAGGGGCGGCGCGGGTCGTACACCGACCGGTGCCGCCCTCGCCGTTCCCACCGGCCGTCGAGGCGCACGCGGACCGCGTTGTCAGTGCCCACCCGCACAATGGACTCCAGTACGCGGAGAGTGACGGAAGGGCGGCGTGACCCATGACCGTATGGGACGACCTCGTCGGGCAGGAGAAGGTGAGCGCGGTGCTCGACGCGGCCGCGCGGGACGCCGACGCCCTCGTCACGGCCGCCGCGGCCGACGAGCCGCTGCCCGAGGCGTCGAAGATGACGCACGCCTGGCTGTTCACGGGCCCGCCCGGAGCGGGCCGGAACCAGGCGGCCAGGGCCTTCGCCGCGGCCCTGCAGTGCGTCAGCCCCGACCGCGCCCTCGGCGGAACCCCCGGCTGCGGCTTCTGCGACGGCTGCCACACCGCGCTGCTCGGCACCCATGCGGACGTCACCACGGTGGCCGCCGTCGGCTCCGAGATCCTGGTGAGGGACATGCGGGACACGGTCCGCAAGTCGTTCACCGCCCCGGCGAACGGCCGCTGGCAGATCATCCTGGTCGAGGACGCCGAGCGGCTGAACGAGAAGTCGGCCAACGCCGTCCTCAAGGCGGTGGAGGAGCCCGCCCCCCGCACGGTCTGGCTGCTGTGCGCCCCCTCCATCGAGGACGTCCTGCCGACGATCCGCTCCCGCTGCCGCCACCTGAACCTGCGCACGCCGTCCGTGGACGCGGTCGCCGACACGCTCGTACGGCGCGACGGCATCGAACCCGAGGTCGCCGCGGCCGCCGCCCGCGCCACCCAGGGTCATGTCGACCGCGCCCGGCGCCTGGCCACCGACCCGGCGGCCCGCGAGCGCCGCGCGGCCGTCCTCAAGCTGCCCCTGCGCCTCGACGAGGTCGGTGCCTGCCTCAAGGCCGCCCAGGAGCTGGTCGACGCGGCCGCCGAGGACGCCAAGCAGCTCGCCGAGGAGATGGACGGCAAGGAGACCGAGGAGCTGAAGGCGGCCCTGGGCGCGGCCCAGGGCGGCCGGCTGCCGCGCGGCACGGCGGGCGTGATGAAGGACCTCGAGGACATGCAGAAGCGCCGCAGAACCCGGACGCAGCGCGACAGCCTGGACGTCGCCCTCGGCGACCTCACCGCCTTCTACCGCGACGTCCTCGCGCTCCAGCTCGGCTCCCGCGTGGCGATCGCCAACGGCGACGCCGGGGACGCCCTGGAGCGGCTTGCGCGCGGCAGCACCCCGGAATCCACCCTGCGCCGCATCGAGGCGATCGCCGCGTGCCGCGAGGCCCTCGACCGCAACGTGGCCCCGCTGCTGGCGGTGGAGGCGATGACGATGGCGCTGCGGGCGGGCTGAGCACTGCTCGCGGGCTGAACACCGAAGCGGGAGGCCGACCGACGATGCCACAGGTAAGAAGCCGCCGCCGTTGTCCCTCGTACGAGGCCACAATGCCCACGCATCGCATCGGAGGCGTCGCACAGCGTTACGCTCGCCTGATGCACACCAGGCCATCCCTCCGCCGGAACCCGGGCGTCCGCCCCCGGACGACGGCTCGCCTCACGGCCGCGCTGTTCACGGCCGCCGCCCTGCTCGTGTCCGCCTGCTCCTCCGGGAGCTCCACCACGTCGGCGGGCGGTGGGGCGGACACGGTGCTGGCCGCGCTGCCGCGTGCGACGCCGTCGGCGCTGTCGTCGTACTACTCCCAGCGGCTGCGCTGGCACGGCTGCGGGGTCTCCGGTTTCCAGTGCGCGACGATGACGGCCCCGCTGGACTACGCCGACCCCGGTGCGGGCGACGTCAAGCTGGCCGTGGCCCGCAAGCTCGCCACCGGCAAGGGCAGGCCGCTCGGTTCGCTGCTGGTCAACCCGGGCGGCCCCGGCGGCTCGGCGGTGAACTACTTGCAGACCTACGCGGGCATCGGCTACCCGGCCGACGTCCGTGCCCGCTACGACATGGTCGCGGTGGACCCGAGGGGCGTGGCCGGCAGCGAGCCCGTGGAGTGCCTCGACGGCCGCCAGATGGACGCGTACACGCAGACGGACCTGACGCCCGACGACCAGCAGGAGCGGAACGCGCTGGTCGCGGCGGACACGAAGTTCGCGGCGAGCTGCGGGGCGCACTCGGCGCGGCTGCTGCGGCACGTGTCCACCGTCGAGGCGGCGCGCGACATGGACATCCTGCGGGCGGCACTGGGTGATCCGAAACTGAACTACGTAGGGGCGTCGTACGGGACGTTCCTCGGCGCGACATACGCGGGCCTGTTCCCGCACCGGGTCGGCCGGATGGTCCTGGACGGCGCGATGGATCCGTCCCTGGACGCCCGGCAGATGAACCTCGACCAGACGGCCGGCTTCGAGACGGCCTTCCAGGCGTTCGCGACGGACTGCGTACGGCACTCCGACTGCTCGCTCGGCAGCAGGGGCACGACGCCGGCTCAGGTCGGCGACCACCTCAGGGCGTTCTTCCGGAAGCTGGACGCGCACCCCATCCCGGCGGGCGACGCGGACGGCCGCAAGCTCGGCGAGGCGCTGGCCACGACCGGGGTGATCGCGGCGATGTACGACCAGGGCACGTGGGAGCAGCTGCGCGAGGCGCTGGCCTCGGCGATGAGGCACAACGACGGTGCGGGCCTGCTCGCGCTCTCCGACACGTACTACGAACGGGGCGCCGGCGGCCACTACAGCAACCTGATGATGGCCAACGCGGCCGTGAACTGCCTGGACCTGCCGTCGGCCTTCACCGGCCCCGAGCAGGTCGAGCAGGCGCTGCCCGCCTTCGAGAAGGCATCCCCGGTCTTCGGCGACGGCCTGGCCTGGGCCTCGCTGAACTGCGCGTACTGGCCGGTGAAGGCCACGGGTGAGCCGCATCGCATCGAGGCGAAGGGCGCGGCGCCGATCGTGGTCGTCGGCACCACCCGCGACCCCGCGACCCCCTACCACTGGGCCCAGTCCCTGGCCCACCAGCTCTCCTCGGGCCGCCTCCTGACGTACGTCGGCGACGGCCACACCGCCTACGGCCGCGGCAGCACCTGCATCGACACGGCGATCAACACCTACCTGCTCGGCGGCCCCCCGCCGGCCACGGGAAAGCGCTGCTCATAGCCACTGTGCCCCGCCCCGGACTCCTCACCTCCGGGGCGTGGTCGGAGCACCCCCGGAAACTGTGTAGACTTACCGACGTTGCCGATCGCACCATAGTGCGGACGGCGCGCCGCCTTAGCTCAGATGGCCAGAGCAACGCACTCGTAATGCGTAGGTCTCGGGTTCGAATCCCGAAGGCGGCTCCACTGGGACCCCAGGTCAGATATCCGCTGATCTGGGGTTTTGTCTTGCTTCCTCCGCCTCCGCCTCGGCCTTCCGCTGGAGCGGGACCGGCTTCGCGGTGGCTTCGGCGGCGCTCTTGCCGACGTGGGGGAGGACGCTCTGGTAGATGTCCCGCGTGATTGGGGTATCGCTGTGCCCGAGGGTGTCCGACACGATCTTGATGTCGATGGCGGCCGCGAGCATGAGGGTTGCGGTGCCGTGGCGGGGGTCGTGCAGCCGGATCGGCGGGAGGCTGGAGGCTGCGACGAGCCGCTCGAACAGATCCCCCCGCCGGACGGCCCGCCCGATACTTGAGCGCGTGCCCACGTAGTCGCCGCCCGCAGGTGCCGAGCAGCCGAACGATCGTCAACCCGGTTTGTGGACACCGCAGTTGACTGCGACCATCCCCCCATGGACTCGCGAGTGGTCGGAACGCCAGAGGTGGACGGCACCGAACAGGTGGCCGTTGTGATCGATGTGATGCGAGCGTTCACCGCCGCCGCATGGGCTTTCCACCGCGGGGCGGACAAGATCGTTCTGGCTGCCGACGAGGACGAGGCGCTGGCGATCAAGGGGCGTCACCCGGGCTGGCTTGCGCTCAAGGACGGGGCGCCCGTCAGCGGGTTCGACCTGGCCAACTCCCCTGGCCTGATCCGGGAGGCCGATTTGACCGGCCGCACCGTGATTCAGAAGACCACTGCGGGAACGGTCGGGGCCCTGGCGGTTGTCGAGGCGAAATTGGCGCTGTGCGCCAGTTTCGTCGTGGCCGGCCCGACGGCCCGGGCCCTGGCGGATGCCGGAGCCGACTCGGTGACGTTCGTGGCCACCGGCGAGGACGGCCGTGCCACCGAGGACCTGGCCTGTGCGGAGTACCTGGACCGGCTCCTGACCGGGGAGCGTCTCGACCCCGGCCCCTATCTGCACCGCGCCCGCACCTCCTCGGCCGCGGACGACCTGCGCCGTGGGCGACGCCGCGGTGCTCACCCCGCCGATGTGGAGTTGTGTCTGGAGGTCGACCGGTTCGACTTCGCCATGAAGGTCGGGCTCGAGGAGGGGATGGCAGTGCTGCGGCCGTTCCGGACTCGACCAGATGCGGTGTCCGCCGTACACCGCGCACGGTGATCGACGACCCGTTCCCGCCTCGCGCCGACGCGAGGTGGGGGCGAGAGGGCGCCGACCTGCGTGCCCGTTTGATCCGTTTCTCGGCGCTGTATTCCGTCTGGCTGGTCATGGTGCGGAAGATTCCCACCGGTGCGGAGCGTCCAAGGCATTTCTGTTCGTTGCCAGGCTGTCCCTCGTCCCGTGCCTGCTGCTGCCCGGTACGGCTGGCGCCTCCGACGCCCAACTGGCCCAGTACGGGTTCCCGCACCACCGAAGAGGAACGAAGGGGCCTGGAAGGCCGCCATGAAGGCCGCCGAGCACGGCAGCACCGACACCACCGCCTGGACCTGCGCCGGCAACCCTCGGCGACCTCAACGACTGGTCCGACGACCCGTGCTACATCATTGACATCCTAGGGCGGATCGTGACAGTCGGCCTGGAGACCTTGAAGATCGTGGACGGACCGAGCGTCAGGCCGGCGATGCCGACAAGTCTCCGGCCAGGCAAAGCCCGACCGGGCATGATCACGGATCACTGCCCGTCGCCGGCTCCACTCACCAACGCCCGGACAAAACCCCAGCAAAGGGGCCGCAAAGTGAATCGGGGTCGGGTGAACCCGCAGACCTGAGGCAACATCTTGGTGAACGGTGGGCACCCAGCGGTCAGGGCGCGGTGCCGCCGTCGGCCGGATGGGGTGAGGGACGTGGTGGAGCCGAGGATCGCCGTAGCCGTGGTGACCATGGGCAACCGGCCCGCCGAGGTCGACGCCCTGCTGGAGTCCGTGGCCAAGCAGGACCTCGCCCCCGCCCGCATCGTGATCGTCGGCAACGGCTGCCGACTGCCCGAGTTCGCCCGCCGGCTCTCCCTGCCCGGCGAGGTCACCACCATCGACGTGGAGGAGAACCTCGGCTGCCCGGGCGGCCGGAACGTCGCCCTCGCCCGCCTGCGGGAGTACGGCGACGTCGACGTCGTCGTGGAACTGGACGACGACGGCCTGCTCGTCGACGCCGACGTCCTGCGGCGCGTACGGGACCTGTACGCCGCCGACCCGCGCCTCGGCATCGTCGGCTTCCGCATCGCCGACGAGCACGGCGAGACCCAGCAGCGGCACGTGCCCCGCGTGGGCAAGTCCGATCCGATGCACGGGGGTTACGTCACCGGCTTCCTCGGCGGCGGGCACGCCCTGCGCATGGCGATGCTGGCCGAGACGGGGGACTGGCCCGCCGAGTTCTTCTTCGCGCACGAGGAGACCGACCTCGCGTGGCGCGCCGCCGACGCCGGCTGGAAGATCCTCTACGCCCCCGAACTGCTGCTCCAGCACCCCAAGACCTCACCGGCCCGGCACGCCATCTACTACCGCGTCAACGCCCGCAACCGCGTCTGGCTCGTCCGGCGCCGGCTGCCGTTGCCGCTGATCCCCGTACACCTCGGGGTGTGGACGCTGCTCACTCTCGCCCGCACGCGGTCCCCGGCGGGGCTGAAGGCGTGGTTCGGCGGTTTCGTGGAAGGACTGCGGAAACCGGCCGGCGAGCGCCGGCCCATGCGCTGGCGGACGGTGTGGCGGCTCACCCGGCTGGGACGTCCGCCGGTGATCTGAGCGCGGGGCGCCCGGCGGTGGGTTGAGGTGAGGGGCCGCTGTCGCTGGGGCGCGGCGGCCTTGACGCTGGGCTGGGCTCGGGGCCTTCGGCAGGGTTCTGGGGCCAGGAGCCTTCGTCGGTGGGCTGGGCTCGGGATCCCTGGCATGGATCTTGGGCTCGGAGCCTCGCCGGTGGCTGTGGCTGGGCCTTCGGCAGGGAACCGGCTCGGGCCTTCGTCGGTGGGCTGGGGCTCGGCCTTCGGTAGGGACACGGAGCTCCGGGCTTTCGCCGGCCGCCTGTCGCGCGGACCCTCGTCGCCAACCCTGGTGGGGCGTCTCGGCAGTGGTGCCGATGGGGATCCGGAGGATCCGGGGGGCGGGTGCCTCCGTCGATCGCGGGGGCCTCCGTCGATCGCCGGGGGCTGGGCCCGGGACCTTCGGCAGGGGCACGGGGCTCGCTCGCGGCTTTCGTCGGTGGCTGAGGCTGGGGCGCCTTCGCCGGTGGGCCGATGTGCGGGGCCTCGTCGCCAACCCTGGTGGGGCGTCTCGGCAGTGGTGCCGATGGGGGTCCGGAGGATCTGGGGGCGCGGGTGCCTCCGCTGATCGCCTGGCCGGTGCGGGACGGGGCTGGGGCAGGGAACGGGACGGGGCCCCGGGCGTTCACCTCCGCCGACCGGGGCCCCTTGCGTCCCCGGACCCGGCCTACGGCGACACTCCCCCGAGTTACGCGACATACGCGCGCGCCGTCGGGCCAGATCCGATGGAAATGATCACATCAGGATTCACCAACGGATCGCTAACATGTGGCCAACGGTTCGTCGGCAGGTGACGGACCCGTTGGCCGGAACTCGCCGACAGTAACCGAAACCGGCCCTCGGACAGGCCGTTCCGAGGCCGGTCCCGTCGGCAGGAGGTGGCGGGAAACCGTTGTGGACAGGGCGGAATTCCGCCAGGGAGCGGCGGGCTGAGGCCCGTGGTGCAGCGCGGTCGACCCCGACCGCGCAGGAAGACAGTGGAGCGGCGTGATGCGGCGGTGCGAGCTGCGGTTCGGACTGCTGGGACCGCCGGTCCTGTACGACCGACAGCCGTTCGGGATCTCGTACGACATCCCCGATGCCCTTCCGGGCAACTCTCCTCACGACGGCACCGATACCGACAACGGCGTCCGCGCCATCGGCAGCCCCAAGGTGCGTACGCTGCTGGCCGCTCTGCTGCTGGAGCCGGGCCGGGTCGTGTCGGTGGAGTCGCTCAAGGACGCCCTGTGGGGCGGGGCGCCGCCCGTCTCCGCGCAGGCGTCCCTGCACAATCACGTCACCCGGCTGCGCCGGCTCCTGGACGACCCGGACCGGCTCAGGGCCGTACCGCCGGGATACCTGCTGCGCGTCGATCAGGGCGAGTTGGACGTGCACGTCTTCGACGCCCGGGTCGCCGCGGCGCGTGCCGCGCATGCCCGGCGGGACTGGCCCGGCGTCGTACGGGCCTGCACGGCCGCACTCGCACTCTGGCGCGGCACCCCGCTCAGCGGGCTCCCCGCCGATCTCGGCGGTTATGCCCTGGTGCAGCGCCTGGAGGAGGCCCGGCTGCTCCTGCTGGAGTGGCGCTACGACGCCGGACTCGCCCTGGGCGGCGCACGGTTGGCCGGGATCGTCCCGGAGCTCGCGGCGCTGGTCGCCGAGTATCCGCTGCGCGAGGCGTACCACCGTCAGCTCATGCTCGCCCTGCACCGTACCGGCCGTCAGGCCGAGGCCCTCGCCGTCCACCGTGATCTGCGTGCCCGCCTCATCGAGGAACTCGGCATCGAACCCGGCCCGGCGGTCCGCGAGGCCCATGTCGAGGTGTTGCGGGGGAGTGGCGAGGAACGGCAGGGCGCCGAGGGGGAGCGCGACGGTCGTCGGCGGGGCGCGGAGGGCGACCACCGCCAACAGCCTGCGGGCGGTGGCCGATTGGAGGGCGCCGCCGAGGAGGAGGCCGAAACGCCGGCCCCGGACGAGGACGGTCTCGCACCGGGCACCCGGCCGACCCCGCGTCCCGCCCAACTCCCGCCGCCGCCGGCCCATTTCACCGGTCGCATCGACGCCCGCCGTGAACTGCGGCGCGCGCTCACCGAGCCGCCCGCCCCGGCTCCGGCCGTCGCCGTGATCAGCGGCATGGCGGGCGTCGGCAAGAGCGCGCTCGCGCTGGCCGTCGCGCATGAGCTGCGGGAACGTTTCACCGATGGGCAGCTGTACGTCAACCTGCACGGTGCCACCCCCGGCATGGCCCCGCTCGGCTCCGCCCAGGCGCTGGCCGCGCTGCTCCGGGACCTGGGCGCCGAGCCCCGCAGCATCCCCGAACACCCGGACGCGGCAGCCGCGTTGCTCCGCTCGCTGCTCGCCCCCGCCCGCGTCCTGCTGGTGCTGGACGACGCGGCGAACGCCGCCCAGGTACGACCCCTGCTGCCGGCCGGGCCCGGCTGCGCGGTGATCGTCACCAGCCGTTCGCCGCTGACCGCCCTCGACGGCGCCCGTCGTTTCCCGCTCGCCCCGCTGACCGGCGAGGACAGCGCGGCACTGCTGCGCGCGGTGAGCGGACGCGAGGGGCTGCACGCCGGTCACCCGCTGGTCGAGCTGACCGGCCGGCTTCCGCTGGCGCTGCGCGTCGTGGCCGCCCGGCTCGCCGCCCGCCGCGCCCTCACCCCGGATGTGCTGGCGGGCCAACTGGCCGAGACCGGTGGGCGCTTGCGCCATCTCGAGTACGACGACCTGAGCGTCCGGCGTTCCCTGGCCGTCGCCCACGACGCGCTCGCCGCAGCCGAACGCGAGGCGGACCGGGACGCGGCTCTCGCGCTGCGCCGCATCGGCGCGCTGGACCTGCCGACCTACGGCGCCCCGCTGATCGCCCGCCTCACCGGCACCGACGCGCGGCGCGCCGAGGCAGCCCTGGACCGCCTGGTCGACGTCGCCCTCCTGGAGGAGACCGCCTACGGCCGCTACGCCCCGCACGACCTGGTCCGCGACTTCGCCCGCGAACTGACGGACACGGGGAAGGACCCCGGCACGGGGGCGCCGAGCGCCCTTCCGGAGACGGACAGGGACTCGGAGGCCGAGCAGCGCCCTGGTCCGCGGCAGGAGGCCGCTCCCCGGAGTGGCCTCGCCGCCGCTCCCGTCCCCGACCTGGTTGCCCTGCGCTGGTACGCCGCCGTGGCCGAACGGCTGCTGGAGGCGATCGTGGAACCCGGGATCGACCAGGAGGACCGGCGCCGGCCCACCTCGGCGCAGCCGCCGGAGCACGCGGCCGACGTGGCCGCGCTGGCGTCCTTCGAGTCCGCCGAGCAGGCCTTCGGCTGGGGCGAGGTGGAGCTGGAGAACGTCGTCGCCCTGGTGTCACGCAACGCGGGCACGTCCGAACCGCGCCGGGCCGCGCACCTCTCGACGCTCGCACGGCTGCTCTTCCCCTACGTCCAGCGCGGCGGCCTGGTCGCCGAGATGGAGGTGCTGGGGCGGGCCGCGCTCGGGGCGGCGCGGCGGCTCGGGGACGCGGCGGCCGAGGCGTACGCCCTCGGCGACCTGGCGGCCCTGCACTTCCTGACCGGCCGCCAGAAGGACGCCCTCGCCCTCACCGACCAGTCCCTGGAGATCTGGCGGCGGCTCGGTGCCGTCTCCAGGATCCGGCGCTCCCTGAACAACCGGGGCCTGCTGCTGGAGGGGCTCGGGCGGTTCGAGGAGTCCGGGGAGGCGCTGCGGCAGAGCCTCGCGTACTCGCGCCGGCTGAACGACCCCTACGGAGAGGCCGTCACCCACAGCCATCTCGGCAACCTCTACGAGCACACCGACCCGCGTGCCGCGATCGAGCAGCACCGGCGCTCGCTGGCGATCGGTGACGCGATCGGCGCGGTCATCGTGCAGCACTCGGCACACTGCAACATCGGCTACGCCCATCTCACCCTCGGCGAACCGGCCGCCGCGGCGGAGCACTTCGAGGAGAGCCTGCGCATCCTCGGCGGCCACGGCGACTGGCACGGCGAGTCCCAGACCCGGCTCGGCCTGGTCCGCGCGCTGCGGCAGCTGGGGGAGACCGGACGGGCGGGCCGCGAGTGCGCCGAGCTGCTGCGCCGGGCCGACGCCCGCGCCGACCGCTACATGGGCGGCCTCGCCCGGCACCAGCACGGGCTGCTGCTGAGCGCGCGCGGGCGGGCGGCGGAGGCGTACGACGCCTGGCGCGCGGCGCTCGCGGCGCTGGACGGCACCGACGAGCAGGCGGTCGTGTCGGAGCTGCGGGAGCTTCTCGCGGAGTGACCGAAGGAGTCGGGAGCAGCCCTGGACGAGTGACCGAAGTGCGCTCGGGCGGCGCTCACTTGGCGTCGGCATAGCACTCCACCACCGCTGTCGTGAACGGGAACCGCACCGGTGTCTCGCCGAAGGTCAGCCGGCCGGCGAGGTCGGCGGAGGCGCGGATGGCCTGGGCGACCGTCTCGGCCTCCTCGGCGGGGCAGTGCACGATCACCTCGTCGTGCTGGAAGAACACCAGCTCCGCCCTGAGGTCCGCGCAGGCCCGGCGGAGCCCGGCGAGCATCAGCAGGGCCCAGTCGGCTGCGCTGCCCTGGACGACGAAGTTCCGCGCGAAGCGGCCCCGCGCCCGGGAGTTGCTGGAGGCGTAGCCGGGGACCCAGGCGGTCTGGCCGTCGGCCTGCGTCTCGGTGTCGTCGTCGGCGATCGGGATGCCCGCCTCTCCCGCCGTGTCCTCGCCGGCACCGGCGGCCGGCGGGCAGGTCCGGCCCAGCCAGGTGCGCACGAGCCGGCCCTCCTCGCCCGCGCGGGCCGCCTCGTCGACGTAGGCGACGGCCTTAGGGAAGCGGCGGCGCAGGGCGGCCAGGTTCTTCAGACCGTCGCCCGAGGTCTGGCCGTAGATCGCGCCCAGGACGGCGACCTTGGCCTGGTCGCGGTCACCGGAGAAGGCGCGGTCGGACACGGACTGGTAGAGGTCGCTCTCGCGGCCGGCGACCTCCATCAGGCCGGGGTCGCGGGAGATGGCGGCGAGCACGCGCGGCTCCATCTGGTCGGCGTCGGCCACCACCAGCCGCCAGCCGGGATCGGCGACCACGGCCCGGCGGATCACCCTGGGGATCTGCAGCCCGCCTCCGCCGTTGGTCACCCAGCGTCCGGTGACCGTGCCGCCGGCGAGGAACTCGGGGCGGAAGCGGCCGTCGCGAACCCAGTCCTGCAGCCAGGACCAGCCGTGTGCCACCCAGATGCGGTACAGCTTCTTGTACTCCAGCAGGGGTCCGACGGCCGGGTGGTCGAGGGACTGGATCTCCCATCGGCGGGTGGACTTCACCTTGATCCCCGCCTGGGCGAAGGCCTTGATCACGTCGGCGGGCAGGTCGGGGCGGACGCGGCGGCCGAAAGCGGCGGAGACCTCGTCGGCCAGCTCGGCGAGGCGGCGCGGTTCGCCGCCGCCCGCGTACCGCTCGCCCAGCAGGTCGTGCAGCAGGCGGCGGTGGACCTCGGCGCTCCACGGCAGGCCCGCGTGGTTCATCTCGGCGGCCACCAGCATGCCGGCCGACTCGGCGGCGGTCAGCAGGCGCATCCGGTCGGGGTGGGCGGTCCGCTCGTGCCGCCGCAGCTGCTCGGCGTAGACCGCGAGGAGGTCGGTCAGGGGCAGGCGGGTGCCCGTGGGCTCGAACAGCGGGGACTGGGCGCCCGGTTCGGCCGAGCGCTGGGGCGGGTCGGGCGGTACGGGGCCGCCGCGGAGGCGGGCCAGGGCGGCGGCGGCCGAGCGTGGCTCGCCGTACCGGCCCTCGTGACCCAGCAGGAGTGTCTCGGCGTCCTCGATGTCGTAGCACCGCTCCACTCGCACCCCCGTGGCGAGCAGACGCGGGTAGACCTCGGGGGTGGACCGCCACACCCAGCGCGTCACCTCCGGGCGGCTCCGCACCGCCTGGGCGAGATCGCTCTCCCGCCGCACCGGCCCGGTGGGCAGGCCGTCCGGGCCGAGGGGGGCGACGTCCACGCCCGTGTCCTCGGCCGGTGCGAGCGCCCACCGGTCGGTCATGACTGCGAGTGTGGCAGCCGGGTCTGACAATCGCCCTGACCTGCGGTTTCAGTCCTGTGAGGCGGTCGGGTCGTCCGTCCCGGCGGCCGCCGCCTTCGTCTGCTCCAGCAGCAGCGACAGCACCTCGGCCAGGTGCTCCTCCGTCGCGGCCTTGGTGATACCGAGGCCGCTCAGGACGCCCTGGCCGTTCTCCTGCTCCAGGAGCGCCAGCAGGATGTGCTCGGTGCCGATGTAGTTGTGGCCGAGCCGGAGGGCCTCGCGGAAGGTGAGTTCCAGTGCCTTCTTGGCGTCGGGGCCGTAGGGGACGAGGTCGGGAGCGTCGTCCGCGGCGGGCGGGAGCGCGGCGGTCGCGGCCTGCCGCACGGCGTCCAGCGGGACGCCCTGCGCGGTGATCGCCTTCGCGGCGATGCCCTCGGGCTCGGCCAGCAGTCCGAGGACCAGGTGCTCGGGGCGGCCCTCGGGGTTGCGGGCGGCCACCGCCTCGTTGTGCGCGGCGATGACCACGTTCCGCGCGCGCGGGGTGTAGCGGCTGAAGTCGCCGGCGTCGAGTTCGGCGGACTCCTTCGGTACGAACCGCTTCTGCGCCGCCTGCCGGGTGACGCCCATGCTCCGGCCGATCTCGGTCCAGGACGCGCCGGAGCGCCGGGCCTGGTCGACGAAGTGACCGATCAGATGGTCGGCCACGTCACCGAGGTGGTCGGCGGCGATCACCGCGTCCTGGAGCTGTTCGAGGGGCTGGTGGTGGGCCTTCTTGATGGCCTCGATGAGGTCGTCGAGGCGTACGGATGCCGTGATGTTCGGGTTGGTCGCCATGCGTCAACCGTAGGTTGCGCCCCTCTGACTGTCAACCGATGGTTGACACCATTTCGGATGTGGTCGCCGGTCACTTCGGAGCGGCCGCCAGGCGCACCGCGAGGCCGGCGAACACCGTCCCGCTGAAGTAGTCCAGGCCCCGGGCGAGGCGCCGGCTGCGCCGCAGCAGCGAGGCGAGCTTGCCGGAGAGCAGGCCGACCGAGCCGTCCACCACCACGCCCATCACCGTGATCGTGCAGCCCAGGACGAGGAACTGCTCGCGCACGTGCCCCAGGGCGGGGTTCACGAACTGCGGCAGAAAGGAGACGTTGAAGAGGATCACCTTCGGGTTGAGGAGGTTGGTGACGGCGCCCCGCCAGAACGCGCGCCGGCGCCCGTTGCCCGGTGCCGCCTCCGCCTCGACCGGGCCGCCGTCGCCCCGGAACGCCTTGACCGCGAGGAACAGCAGGTAGGCCGCGCCCGCCCAGTGCAGCGCCTCGTAGAGCGTCGGCAGGGTCAGGAACAGGGCCGACAGACCGAGCGCCGCGGCGACCGTGTGCACGAGCATGGCGCAGGCGACCCCGACGGCGGCCGCCATTCCCGTCAGGGGGCCGCCCCGGCCGCCCACCGCGACGATGAACATCATGTCGGGACCGGGAGTGACGCAGAGCGCGAAAGCGGCGATCAGGAACGCCGCGTAGAGAGACGTGTCCACCATGCCGCCATGCTTGGCCCGCGCCCACGCGCGCGTGGCGGAATTCCGGGGACTGAGACGAACCGCCGGCCAAGTGGTCCATGAGTTGGCGGTGGTGAGGGCCGGTGGCAACTACCTTGGTCTCGACCACTGTCTTGTGCGTCCCCCGCCACCTCTTCATCCACAGCCTGTGGACAAAGCCCGGTCCGCTGTCGGTGGGGCATGGCACGATCGACGGTGTGACCAGCACTGCCAGCACGGTCGAGAGGGCCTTCGGGGCCGCCCTCTACGACGACACCGACACCGGTCTCGACACCGGTGCCTCCCTGCTCGCCGCCGACCCCGCCGCGGATGCCGAACTCGCCCGGCGCGGCGAGGAGTTCGTGGCGACGGCCTGGCGGCGTGGCTGGCAGCCCGCCGATGTCGTACGGCTGGTGCGGCGCGAGCTGGAGGACGTGCATGTGCGCCTGGCCGGCGCCCTGATCCGTGCGCAGGCCGGGCGGGACCGCCCGCGCGGGCGCCGCTGGGTCGCCCAGCTGGCGGAGCTGCCCGAGGGCCCGGCCCGCGAGTCCGACCGCTTCTCCCAGGCCACGACCGCGCTGGAGCTCTATCGCCTGCTGCTGCGCCTGCCCGCCCTGGAACCCCTGGAGGAGGAGTCCCGGCGTGCCCCCGGTCAGGCTGCCTCCCGGATGCCGGCCCGGATCCGCGCGCTGCTCGCCAAGGCCGAGGCGACCGGGTATCCGGAGGAGGCGGAGGCGCTCAGCGCCAAGGCGCAGGAGCTGATGGCGCGGCACAGTGTCGACGAGGCGCTGCTCGCCGCCGAGGCGCCCGCGCCGGACGCGCCCGGCGCCTGCCGGATCGGGCTCGAGCCGCCGTACGAACAGGCCAAGGCGGTCCTGCTCGACGCCGTGGCCGGTGCGAACAACTGCCGCGCGGTGTGGAACGAACCGCTCGGCTTCTCCACGGTCGTCGGCTTCGAGGCGGACCTGGAGGCGGTCGAACTGCTCTACACCTCGCTGCTGGTGCAGGCCACGCACGCGATGACCAAGGCGGAGGCCGCGCAGAGAGCCGGCGGGCGGAAACGGACGAAGGCCTTCCGGCAGTCGTTCCTGGCCGCCTACGCCCACCGGATCGGCGACCGGCTCGCGGCCGCCGCCGAGACCCAGGTCGGCCAGGACCTGCTGCCTGTCCTGGCCACCAGGGAGATAGCCGTTACCGACCGGCTGGAGCGCATGTTCCCCGAGACCACCACCACCCGCCTGCGCGGGGTGAGCGACGCGGCCGGGTGGACGGAGGGCGCACGAGCGGCGAACCAGGCGCAGGTCAGGACCCGCCCAAGGCTTGAGTGAACCCACCCGAAGCCGACGTCGGTCCGCCCGCATGCGAAGCCGCCCCGCAGCCGTGAGGGCACCCGCCCCAGCCTGCCGTACCGCTCAGTCGCCGACCTGCTGGAAGGCGGTCACGGAGGCGTTCGGGCCGGTGCCGCCGGTCTGGGGGGCGACGGGGCCGTACGACCAGGGGAAGCTCTGGGAGGCGGTGGTGCCGGGCAGGGTGATCTTCACGCTCTTGGCGTCCAGCGCGGTCTTGTCGCCCGCCTTGCCGCGCACATAGGCAATCGTGAAGGACGCCGAGTCGCCCTTGGCGAGCTTCAGCTTCTGGGCCTTGGCGCCCCTGAGGGCCGGTACGTTGGCCTCGGTGCTGCCGGCGCTCAGGGCGACCCCCGGAAAGTGGTCCAGGGTGCAGGGCTTGCTCTGGTTGGTGATGCTGACCGGGATCTCACCCGTGTCCCCGGCCTTCGGCGCCACGCTCGCGGACCCGATCTGCACGGAGACCCCGCCGATCTCGCAGGCCGAGCCGTTCTTGCCGGCGCTCTTGCTCCCGCCGCCGTTGCAGGCGGTGAGCAGCATGGCGGCGGCGAGGGCCGTGACGGTGAGCGGAATGGCGCGCATGAGGCAGGTCCCATCGAGGTTGTGACGGTGCCCCTGCATCATGGCGCCTGCGCTCGCGCCCGGTTGCCCCACCCCCAGCGGAATCACCGCTTCAGGTGGCGCTTCCCACCGGACCCGCGCCTCCCGCGCCCGTCGCTCCGGACCCGCACCCGTCACTGCGGGCCCGCACCTGTCCCCGCGTCAACGCACCGCGTCAACGCACTGCTTCACCGCCCCGCCGCGCCGCGCTGCTCCCTTGCACAGGTGCACAGCTGCACAGCAGCGAACTCACCGCTTCAGCTTGGTCGGCAGCGTCGAAGGCAGCTTGCCGCCCTCCGCCTTGGTGTACGTCTCCTTGCCGGTGCTGCCCGACCAGCTCACCGTCATGCCCTTGGCGTCCACGGAGTCGACCATGCCCGTGACCCGGTCCGTGTTGCCGTCGGGGCAGGTCAGATGGATCATCTGCATCCCGGACTCCTTGCCCGCGGCACCCTGGCACCAGGCCTTCCGGCCGGTCACGAAGAGCCCGGCCTTCTTGCCGGTGATCACCAGGGCCACGATCTTGCCGCCGCTCGTGGTGATCCAGCTGCCCTGGAGCTTGCCGGAGGCCCCGGCCTCCGCTCCGGCGGCCGAGGAGGAGGCCGACGAGGAGGGCGACGCGGTCGCGCTCGGCGTCGTCTTGGCGGCGGTCTTGTCGCCGTCGCCCCCGCCCCCGCTGCACGCGGTCAGCGCCGCGAGCGCGCCCGCCAGACCTGCTGCCACGATCGCGGTCCGCACCCTTGCAGGCAGGGCAGTCGCAGCACCAGTCGCACCAGTCGCAGTAGTCACCGGAAAGCTCCCAAGCTGTTAGCGGCCGGCCGTCCTCGGCCGGACGGCCCGCAGCAAGCTACCAGCAGTGACCGGGCGGACTTCCGGACGCCGCACAGGAATCCGTTGTGAGCCTGCTCATGCCACACAGGTAGGAGATTTCCTACGCTTGACTGGTAGGGAATCACCTACCTATTGTCCTTGCCATGAACATCACTCACGCCTCCTTCGTCACCCTCCCCGTCGCCGACCAGGACCGTGCCCTGCGCTTCTACCGGGACGTCCTCGGTTTCGAGGTCACCGCCGATCTGCAGATGCCGCCCGGGCGCTGGCTCCAGGTCGCGCCGAAGGGTGCGCAGACCGTCTTCACGCTCTCGGGGCCCGGCATGGGCGGTTTCGAGCCCGGTTCGGCACGGGGGATCATGTTGGTGACGACCGATGTCGACGCCGACTGCGCGCGGCTCGCCGGGGCGGGCATCGAGGTGCAGGGCCCGGAGGAGTACCCGTGGGGGCGCATGGCCTCCTTCGCGGACCCCGACGGCAACGGTCTGATGCTGCTGACGGAGAAGGAAGGCTTCTGAGCGCACCATGAGCACTGGGACCGGGACGGGCACGGCCGCCGAGGACCGCGTCTTCGCCGCGCTCGCCAACGCCACGCGCCGCGAGGTGCTGCGGCTGCTGCGTGAGCGCGGGCCGCAGCCCGTCCAGGCCCTGGCCGACCACTTCGACATGCGCCGCCCGAGCCTCTCGGAACACCTCAGGGTGCTCCGGGAGGCCGGCCTCGTCTCCGAACAGCGCTCAGGGCGGCAGCGCATCTACCGCCTCGAGGCGGCTCCCCTCGCCGAGGTGCAGGACTGGCTCCACCCGTACGAGCGGTTCTGGCGCGACCGGCTGAAGGGCCTGGGCGAGCTGCTCGACCGTCTGCCCGACGATGACCAGCCATGAGCACCGAACCCGGCAGTGACCACGACGCGGACGATCTGACCACCATCCGCGTCGACCAGTTCTTCCCGCACCCGCCCGCCAAGGTCTGGCGCGCGCTGACCGACCCCGGACTGCTCGCCCAGTGGCAGATGCCCGGCGCGGAGGGCTTCCGGCTGGAGGTCGGTCACCGGTACCGGATGACCTCGGTCCCGCGGCCCAACGCCCGCTTCTCCGGGGTCGTGGAGGTGCGGGTGCTGGCCTACGACATCGAACGGATGCTGTCCGTCCGCTGGGCCGACGCCGATCCGGCCAATCCCGCGGACTGGACCATCACCTGGACCCTGGAACAGGAAGGGCGCGGTACGCGTCTCTTTCTGGTGCACGAAGGTTTCGATCCGGACGATCCGGCTCAGCTGATGGCACGCAAGATCATGGACGGGGGTTGGCGGGGGCATGTCCTGCCTGCTCTGGGGCAGGCGCTGGAACAGCTTGGCTGACACAGGCGCCTCCCGGGTGGGTAAAGCGAACGTCAAGCCTGTAATCACGGGAACACTGCCCGTGCACGTGCATTTGCTCATGCATCTGCATGTGAACAGGGTTATGATCCGGGTCAGTTGACTACAGCATCTATGGCCACACAGCCAGTGCACCACCGGGGAGCGACCTGTGGACCGCGACGTTGACGGCGTGTACGGGGGGTACGACGTGTACAACGGCATGGCTGCCGCGCAGCTGGACGGAGTGGCCTGGCAGAAGAGCCGGCACAGCAACTCGCAGGGTTCCTGCGTGGAGTTCGCGCGGTTGCCCGGCGGTGACGTCGCCGTACGCAACTCGCGTTTCCCGGACGGCCCGGCGCTCGTCTACACGCGCGCGGAGATCGAGGCCATGCTCCTCGGCGTCAAGGACGGCGAGTTCGACCACCTGATAGTGAGCTGAGAGCGCGAGGCGGCGGGAGGCGCCCCTCGGTGGCCCCCTGGCAACGATGTCGGACGGGGTCGTGGACGGAGCGCGACGCGCGTAGAAACCGCGCGTCCGTAGGTGCCGTACCGCGTCAGCCGGCCGGCTGGAGCCGGAACAGCGCCCAGACCACCTTGCCCTCGAGCGTCCCCGCGAGCGGGTGCCAGCCCCAGCTGTCGGCGAAGGAGTCGACCAGGAACAGCCCGCGCCCGGACTCGGCGGAGAAGTCGTCCGAGTCGCGCGGCGTCGGGGACTCATGGCTCGGGTCGCGCACCGCGCACACCAGCCGCTCGGTCCAGCGCATCAGGTGCAGCCGTACCGAGGGCTGGTGCTCGATGCACCCCGGGTCGGACGGCAGGGCGTGGCGCAGGGCGTTGGTGACGAGTTCGGAGACGACGAGGCATATGTCGTCGAAGCGCTCGCCGACGTCCCACTGGTCGAGGGTGCCCCGGGTGAAGCGCCTGGCCTCGCGCACCGCCTCGTAGCGGGCGGGCAGGGCGCAGGAGGCGGCATCGGACACGGCCGCGGGATCCAGCGGCGGAAGGCCCTGCCGTAACGGCTTGAGCATGGTCGATCCATTCGTTCCCATGCGAGGCACTCCCGGGAATTCGCGGTCGTTGCGATGCAGCGGTGGCGCGGCACCATGGTTTCGGATGCGCAGAGCAGATGCAAGGGCAGATGCACGTGCACGCGACCGAAATGGCCCTGACCGTACCGCTTCTTGGCCATTTTTTCCGCCATCTTCCAGCGGTTGTCTTCAGAGGTCCTGACCTCTTCCCGGTCACACGCAGGCGGAAACGGCCCGCCTCTTTCCGTTTCCGTAACCGGACGAGTACTGCTCGAAGTGTTTTAGTGGCAGACTGCGGGCCCTGAGGACGGTTGGGGAGGCTGGCGAACGTGAGCGCGGGAGAGCCCGGATCGGTGGTGCGGCGGATGCTGCTCGGCTCGCAACTCAGGCGACTGCGGGAAGCGCGCGGCATCACACGCGAGGCGGCGGGGTACTCCATCCGCGCCTCCGAGTCGAAGATCAGCCGGATGGAGCTGGGCCGGGTGAGCTTCAAGACCAGGGACGTGGAAGACCTGCTGACGCTGTACGGCATCACGGACGAGGTGGAGCGCGAGTCGTTGCTCTCCCTCGCCCGGGAGGCCAACGTGGCCGGCTGGTGGCACAGTTACACCGACGTCCTGCCCACCTGGTTCCCCACCTATGTGGGCCTGGAGGGCGCCGCGTCCCTCATCCGTGTCTACGAGGTGCAGTTCGTCCACGGCCTGCTCCAGACAGAGGACTATGCCCGCGCGGTGGTCCGGCGCGGCATGAAGGGCGCGAGCCCCGCCGACGTCGAACGCCGGGTCGCCCTGCGCCTGGAGCGGCAGAAGCACCTGCTCGCGGACCGCGCCCCCGAGTTCCACTTCGTCCTCGACGAGGCCGCCCTGCGCCGCCCCTACGGCGGCCGCGACGTGATGCGCGGTCAGCTCCAGCACCTGATCGAGATCTCCGAGCGGCCCAACGTGCGGCTGCAGGTCATGCCGTTCGGCTTCGGCGGGCACTCCGGTGAGAGCGGCGCCTTCACCATCCTCAGCTTCCCCGACGCCGATCTGTCCGACGTCGTCTACATGGAGCAGCTGACCAGCGCCCTGTATCTCGACAAGCGCGAGGACGTCGCCCAGTACGAGCAGGCCCTGAAGGAGCTGCAGCAGGACAGCCCGGGTGCCGACGAGAGCCGGGATCTGCTCCGGGGACTGCTTCAGCTGTCCTGAGGACCCCCCTCCAACTCGCTTGAAACGCAAGTACGATGACGTGCGATCAGACCGTGACCAGGATCTGGCTCCGCTAGTGATTGAGGGATCACATGTCGTCCTACTTCAGCGATCTGGCCCAGCAGTACATCGACGGAGAATGGCGACCGGGCAGCGGCTCCTGGGACGTCATCGACTTCAATCCCTACGACGACGAGAAGCTGGCCTCGATCACGGTGGCCACGGTGGACGAGGTCGACCAGGCCTACCGGGCCGCCGCACGTGCCCAGAAGAAGTGGGCCGAGACCAACCCCTATGCCCGCCGCGCGGTCTTCGAGCGGGTGCTTCGGCTCATAGAGGACCGTGAGCAGGAGATAGCCGACCTGATCATCGCGGAACTCGGCGGCACGCGCGTGAAGGCCGGTTTCGAGCTGCACCTCGCCAAGGAGTTCCTGCGCGAGTCGATCCACCTGGCGCTGCGCCCCGAGGGCAAGATCCTGCCCTCCCCGGCCGACGGCAAGGAGAACCGCGTCTACCGGGTGCCGGTCGGCGTCGTGGGCGTGATCAGCCCCTTCAACTTCCCCTTCCTGCTGTCGATCAAGTCGGTCGCCCCGGCGCTCGCGCTCGGCAACGCCGTCGTCCTCAAGCCGCACCAGAACACCCCGATCACCGGCGGCACTCTGATCGCGAAGCTCTTCGAGGAGGCCGGGCTGCCCGGCGGCCTGCTCAACGTCGTGGTCACCGACATCGCCGAGATCGGCGACGCGTTCATCGAGCACCCGGTGCCGAAGGTCATCTCCTTCACCGGCTCCGACAAGGTCGGCCGGCACGTGGCGACCGTCTGCGCCGCGAACTTCAAGCGCTCGGTGCTCGAACTCGGCGGCAACAGCGCGCTGGTGGTCCTGGACGACGCCGACATCGACTACGCCGTGGACGCGGCGGTCTTCAGCCGGTTCGTCCACCAGGGCCAGGTCTGCATGGCCGCCAACCGGGTCCTCGTGGACGCGTCCGTCGCCGAGGAGTTCACCGCGAAGTTCGTCGCCAAGGTGAAGTCGCTGAAGGTCGGCGACCCGCGCGACCCGCAGACCGTCATCGGCCCGGTGATCAACTCCCAGCAGGCGAACGCGATCTCCGGCGCCGTCGAGCAGGCGGTCGCCGAGGGTGCCACCGCGCTCGTGCGCGGCACGACCTCCGGCAACCTGGTCGAGCCGAGCGTGCTCACCGGCCTCCCCGCCGACTCCGCGCTGCTCCAGCAGGAGGTGTTCGGCCCGGTCGCCTTCCTCATCCCGTTCGACGGCGAGGAGGAGGCGCTGCGCATCGTCAACGACACCCCGTACGGCCTCAGCGGCGCCGTCCACACGGGTGACATCGAGCGGGGTGTGGCCTTCGCCAAGCAGATCGACACCGGCATGTTCCATGTGAACGACGGCACGGTCCACGACGAGCCGATCGTGCCGTTCGGCGGCGAGAAGCACTCCGGCATCGGCCGCCTCAACGGCGAGACGACGATGGAGGCGTTCACGACCGTCAAGTGGATCTCGGTCCAGCACGGCCGCAGCGGCTTCCCGTTCTAGTCGGCCTTTCTCCGGCCGGCCTTTTTCCGGCCCAGCTTTTCGTGACGGGCGGGCCATTGCGGACAGCATCTGACCGCAATGGCCCGTAGCGTCATCGGTGTCAGGGGGCGAAGGGCCCCGGCGACGGTGATGAAAGGCGGCCGGCCATGGTCAGGCACGTACCGGCGGAGGCGCAGGGCGACGAGCGCGGGGCGCTGCTCGCGTTCATCGAGGAGCAGCGCGGCGGGATCCGCCGGGCCCTGCTCGGGCTGACCGAGGAGCAGGCCCGCTCCCAGCCCAGCGCCAGCGAGCTGTCGCTCGGCGGCCTGCTCAAGCACGTCGCCGAGGTCGAGCAGATCTGGATCGCACGGGCCAAGCAGGAACCCCCGGCCGTCACGCGCGACGAGTCGAACTGGCACGAGAGCTTCCAGCTGGTCGGCGAGGAGACGGTCGCCTCGCAGCTGGCGTACTGGGAGCAGGTCGCCGCCGAGACGGAGAAGTACATCCGCTCCGTGCCGAGCCTGGACGACACCTTCCCGCTGCCGCCGGACCCCTGGTTCCCGCCGCAGGGCCGGGTCTCGCTGCGCTGGCTGTGTCTGCACCTGATCCGCGAGACGGCCCGGCACGCGGGCCACGCCGACATCATCCGCGAGTCCCTGGACGGCAGGACGGCCTTCGAGCTGGTGGCCCAGGAGCAGGGCGGCTCCTGGGGGTGACGGCGGGGCGGTCGGTCGTACGGCAACGACCTGGACCGCATGTCAGCCCTCGGCACGGCCGTGCAGGGACCCCTGTCCCAGACGGCGACGGCCGTACGCGACCTCCTGGGCAGCCCCGGCGGCGAACCGGGCCACATCTGGCCGGGCGTGCTCCGGCCCCTCGCCCTGCCGGCGGTCCTCTTCCCGTCGGCGGTACGGAGGTTCGCGCGCCTGGGACGTCAGCGCGCACCGCTTCCGTCAGTGGTGGAAACCGGTGGCCGCCTCCTTGTCCCGGGTCAGCGGATGCGGCTGCCGGCGCAGTTCGGGCAGCAGGCGGGTCAGGTCGTCCAGGAACAGGTCGGCCAGGTCGCGGGAGAAGCCGTTGCGGCACACGACCCGCAGCACGGACAGGTCCTCCCGGTTCGCCGGGAAGGTGTACGCGGGCACCAGCCAGCCGCCCTCGCGCAGCCGCCGGGAGACGTCGAAGACGTCGTAGGACGTGACGTCGTCGGCCGTGGTCAGGGCGAACACCGGCAGCTGGTCGCCGCGTGTGAGCAGCCGGAAGTCGCCGAGCTCCGCGATCCCGTCCGCCAGCGAGGTCGCCACGTCCCGCGTCGACTGCTGCACCGCGCGGTACCCCTCGCGGCCCAAACGCAGGAAGCTGTAGTACTGCGCGACCACCTGCGCGCCGGGCCGGGAGAAGTTCAGCGCGAAGGTCGGCATGTCGCCGCCCAGGTAGTTGACCCGGAAGACGAGCTCCTCGGGCAGCGCCTCCGCGTCCCGCCACAGTGCCCAGCCGACGCCCGGGTACACCAGCCCGTACTTGTGCCCGGAGGTGTTGATGGACGCCACGCGCGGGAGACGGAAGTCCCACTCCAGGTCCGGGTCCAGGAAGGGCGCCACCATGGCGCCGGACGCGCCGTCCACGTGCACCGGGACGTCCAGCCCGGTGCGCTCCTGGAGGCCGTCCAGGGCGGCGCACAGGTCGGCGATCGGCTCGTAGGAGCCGTCGAACGTCGAGCCGAGGATGCCGACGACGCCGATGGTGTTCTCGTCGCACAGCTCGACGGCGGCCTGCGGGTCCAGGTGGAAGCGGTCGCCCTCCATGGGTACGAGCCGGGCCTCCACCTCCCAGAAGTTGCAGAACTTCTCCCAGCACACCTGGACGTTGATGCCCATCACCAGGTTGGGGCGGGCGCCCGGGTACCGGTCGGCGTTGCGCCTGGCCCACCGTCGCTTGAGGGCCATCCCGGCGAGCATGCAGGCCTCGCTCGACCCGGTCGTCGAACAGCCCACCGCGGCAGCCGGATCCGGCGCGTTCCACAGGTCGGCGAGCATGGCCACACAGCGCCGTTCCAGCTCGGCGGTGCGCGGGTACTCGTCCTTGTCGATCATGTTCTTGTCCCGGCACTCCGCCATCAGCACCCCGGCCTGCGGCTCCATCCAGGTGGTGACGAACGTGGCGAGATTCAGCCGGGAGTTGCCGTCCAGCATCAGCTCGTCGTGCACCAGCTGGTACGCCGTGGACGGGGCCAGCGGCGCGTCCGGGAGCCGGTGGGTCGGCGGGGCCTCGGTCATGCCGCCGACCGGATTGGCCTCGCCGTAGAACGGGTTGACCGACATCACTCGCTGCTGGTGCTGCTTCTCGGGACCTTTGTGCAGGGCCATGAACGTGCCTCCAGGTAGTGCTCGGCGACTCAGCGGATCGGGGTGCTGTCGTCCCGGAGTTGCATCTGCGGTCGCCCGGTGACCAGCAGCCAGGCCGGCAGCGAGGCGATGCACAGCACGGCGAGGATGTCGGGCGACGCGACTAGGACGGCAGCGGTGAACAGGCTCACCCAGCCCTGCCGGGTGATCGCCAGAAGGATGCCCAGGACGGCCGTCGCCACGCCCAGCGCCGGGTGCACGGCCGGAACGACCGCGTGGGCGCACAGTCCCAGGGCGGTGCCGACGAACACGGCCGGGAAGATACGGCCGCCGCGGAAGCCGCAGGACGCGGCGACGAGCAGCGCGGCCAGCTTCACGACCGCCATCGTGGCGAACTGCCCGGCCGACCAGCCCTCCGGGCCGTGCGCCAGCTCCGCGATCTCGGCCAGCCCCTTGAAGAGCGTCAGATGCCCGCCCACGGCCGCGAGAGCGCCCAGGACGACCCCGCCGGCCGGAAGCATCAGCATCGGATGCCGCAGCCGCCGGAAGGCCTTGTGGACGTAGGGGAAGGCGTACACGGCGCTCATGCCGAGCACGGCTGCCCCCGAGGCGATCACGAGCGCCGCCAGGAGGTCCTTCGCGTGCGGGTGCCCCATGGGCGGCAGGCCCAGGTCGAAGGTCGGATGGAACACCAGGGTGGTCGTCAGGGCCCCGAACGCGCCGGCGGTCAGCGGGGCGAACACGTTGTCCCACAGCCGGCCGCGCATCGGCCGTCCGGCCATGGCCTCCGAGATGACCAGCGCGGCCGCCACCGGCGTACCGAACAGCGCGCCGATCGTCGCCGCCTCGGCCAGCGCCGGCCACAGGGTGCCCGGCGCCCGGGGCAGAAAGCGCCCGCCGAGCCAGGCCGCGAGGCCCACGTTCGCGGCGATGATCGGGTTCTCCGGGCCGAGGCTCGGGCCGCCGGCCAGCATCAGGCCGGTCGCCAGCACCAGACCCGGCAGCACGACGGGCGGCAGCACCGGGGCGTCCAGGCCGAGCGTGGCCGGGTCGGGACCGGCGTGGCCGGGGACCTTCCAGACCACCAGCCCGACGGCGATGCCGGTCGCCACGAGCATGACGAACATCCACAGCACCGAGTACCGGCCCACCCCGAGCGCGTCCGGAAGGGGCCCCCACAGCACGCGCTGGAGCTGCTCGGCCGCCACGCTCACGCCGACGTAGACCAGGCTGGCCACGACGCCCACGGCCGCGGCGGGCAGGATGAGCGGCAGCAGGGCCCGTGCCGGGGCCGTGTGAGCGGTCGTCGGCGCCTGCTGCGCGGTCTCCTGGGCCACGGGCTCACCATAAACGGACAAAACAGACACAACATCCCGAAGGAAATCCGGCTTGCACCTCACGTGGCGTGAGGCCTCAGCGTGGACGGCGTACCGACCGAAGGAGCGGAAAAGTGAGCTACTCCGTGGGACAGGTCGCGGGGTTCGCCGGAGTCACGGTGCGCACCCTGCACCACTACGACGAGATCGGCCTGCTGGTGCCCGGCGAGCGCACGTACGCCGGCCACCGGCGCTACACCGACGCCGACCTCGACCGGCTCCAGCAGATCCTGTTCTACCGGGAGCTCGGCTTCCCGCTCGACGAGGTCGCGGTCCTGCTCGACGACCCGGACGTGGACCCGCGCGCGCACCTGCGCCGCCGGCACGAACTGCTGACCGCCCGGATCGAGAAGCTCCAGAGGATGGCCGCGGCCGTGGAGCACGCCATGGAGGCACGCAAGATGGGCATCAACCTCACCCCGGAGGAACGGTTCGAGGTGTTCGGGGACAAGGACCCCTTCAACGAGGAGTACGCCGAGGAGGCGGAGCAGCGCTGGGGCAACACCGAGGCCTGGGCCGAGTCCCAGCGCCGCGCCGCGCGCTACACCAAGGAGGACTGGAAGCGGATCAAGGCCGAGGTCGACGACTGGCAGGAGCGGTACGCCGCCCTGGTCGCCGCGGGCGAGCAGCCGTCCGACGAGACCGCCATGGACATGGCGGAGGAGCACCGCCAGCACATGAACAGGTGGTACTTCGAGGTCCCGTACGAGATGCACCGGTGCTTCGGGCAGATGTACGTCTCCGACGAGCGCTTCAAGGCGTACTACGACGCCATGGGACCCGGTGTCGCCGAGCACCTGCGCGACGCGATCCTCGCCAACGCCGACCGTCGGACCTCCTGACCGCGCCCGGCCCGGGAGTGCGCGGGGTTCACTCCCGGGCCAGGACCACCGCCGTGCCGTAGGCGCACACCTCGGTGCCCACGTCCGCGGCCTCGGTCACGTCGAACCGGAACGCCAGCACGGCATTGGCGCCACGCGCGCGTGCCTGCTCCACCAGGCGCTCCATGGCCTGGTTGCGGGTCTGCACGAGCGTCTTGGTGAGCCCCCTCAGCTCGCCGCCGATCATCGACTTCAGTCCGGCGCCGATCTGGCTGCCGAGGTGCCGCGAGCGCACGGTGAGTCCGAAGACCTCGCCGATCACCTGCTGCACCCGGTATCCGGGCACGTCGTTCGTCGTCACGACCAGCACGTCCGGCTGGGGCCCCTGGCCGCCGCCGTAGTCATCGAGTCCCATGAGTCACAGCTTTCTCCCAGTCATCCCACAGTGCATCCCGGGGACACCGCTGGAACCTGGGGCGGTCACATCACGTTGATAGCGTTGTGCGGCACTTCGCTTTGTGCGGCACTTCGCCGAAGACCAGCAGCCGTAGCCGCCTTCACCCCCTCAGGAGCCCGGACCCGTGATGACACTCGCCCTCGGCCCGAGCTGGCTCGATCCCAACCATCTGCTGGGCACCTACGGCATCTGGGGCCTGCTGCTCGTCGTCTTCGCCGAGTCCGGCCTGCTCATCGGCTTCTTCCTGCCGGGTGATTCGCTGCTGTTCACCTGCGGCCTGCTGATCACGTCGAACCAGCTGGACTTCCCGCTGTGGGGTGCGATCGGCCTGATCTGCCTCGCCGCGATCCTCGGCGACCAGGCGGGCTACATGTTCGGCAAGAAGGTCGGCCCGTCCCTGTTCAACCGCCCGGACTCCCGCCTGTTCAAGCAGGAGAACGTCACCAAGGCGCACGAGTTCTTCGAGAAGTACGGCCCGAAGTCGCTGGTCCTGGCCCGCTTCGTACCGATCGTGCGCACGTTCACGCCGATCATCGCCGGCGTCAGCGGCATGAAGTACCGCTCGTTCCTCATCTTCAACGTCATCGGCGGCACCCTGTGGGGAGCGGGCGTCACCCTGCTCGGCTCCTGGCTCGGCAACATCGGCTTCGTCAAGAACAACATCGAGGCGATCCTCATCCTGATCGTCCTCGTCTCCGTGGTCCCGATCGCGATCGAGTTCCTCCGGGCCCGCGGCAAGGGGAAGAAGGCCGCGCAGGCGACACCGGAGGCGTCCCGCCCGGCTCCGCCGGCCATGGACACCGCGACGACCCAGCTGCGCCGCATCGAGCCGGACCAGCCGTACGAGCAGCACTACGGCAACCAGTACGAGCAGCAGCCGTACCAGCAGCCCCAGCAGCAGGACTGGAACCAGCAGGAGCAGTACTGGAACCAGGGCTACGACCAGCAGCAGTACCCGCAGCAGCAGTACGACCCGCAGCAGCATCAGTACCAGCAGCAGCACCAGTACCCGTACGACTACCGCCCGCAGTAGAAGCGGCCGCTCAGAACCCCCTGGTCCTCTTCGCGGCCCGCCGCTTCCCGACCGACCCCACCCTCAGGAACAACCGGAAGACCTCCGAGCCCAGATTGACCCCGATGGCGATGGCCATGGCCAGCGACGCCGCGTTGGCCAGCGACACCAGCCCCTTGTTCACCTCGTTCTGGGCCATGTTCAGCAGCCCGAAATACGTGGCGGAGCCAGGCAGCAGTGGGCCGATCGCCGCCGTCGTATAGGGCAGCGCCGACGCGAACCGGTAGCGCGACAGCAGCTGTCCGAACAGGCCCACCAGCCCCGCCGCCACGGCCGTGGACGCCACCGGCGAGATGCCGGCGACGTAGTGCATCGCGCCGTACACGGTCCAGGCCACGCCTCCGTTGAGGGTCACCCACAGCACGGTGGACCGTTCCTGCTGGAGCAGCACCGCGAAGGTCAGCGACAGCAGCATGGAGGCCGCGATCTGGATCAGCGGCCGTTCGTCGATGACGAGCGCCGCGTCCGGGTTGAGCTTGCCGCCGAGCTTCACCCCGAAGTACAGGACGACCAGCACACCGGCGACGATGCCCACGAAGAAGTACAGGACCTCCAGCAGACGGGCCGACGCGGTGATGTAGAAGCCGGTCAGACCGTCCTGCACGCCCGCCACCAGCGCCCGCCCGGGCAGCAGCGCGAACAGTCCACCGGTGACGACGGCGGACGCCTTCACGTCGGCGTGCGCGAGCGCGAACGCGACCCCGACCGCCGCGGGCGGCATCGCGGCCACCGTGAACTGGTAGAACTCCGGCAGCCCGCGCCCCGCGCACAGCCAGGCCAGCCGGTCGCCGAGCATCGCGCCGACGGCCGCCGCGACGAACACGATGAGGTCACCGCCGACCAGCACGGACGCCGCACCCGCCAGCAGCCCGCTGGCCAGGGTCAGCGCCCAGCCGGGGTAGGGGTGCCGGTTGCGGCGGATCTCCGCCAGCCGCCGGTAGGCCTCCTCCAGGGAGACATGGGTCTCCGGGTCGGTCAGGTCGTCCACCAGCCGGAACACGGCCGCGAGCCGGGTGTAGTCCGTGCCCCGCCGCCGTACCGTCCGCGAGGCCGTCACCGGGTCATCCACCAGCGACGGCTGGTGCGAGATCGACAGCAGCGTGAAGGTGACGTTCGGCTCGCAGCGGTCCAGGCCGTAGGAGCGGCACACCGCGAACATCGCGGCCTCCACGTCCTCCGCCCCCTCGCCGCCGGCCAGCAGCAGCTCACCGATGCGCAGGGTCAGGTCCAGCACGCGGGGGACGGCCGGGCCCTCCTCCTCGGCGCGCTGCACCGGCTCCGGCGCGGGCCGCTCGGCCACCGGCATGCGCAGCATCGTGCGCATCCGGTCCTGCCAGGGCGCGTCCTTGACCAGACTGACCAGCGGAACGCCGGCGGCCGGGGTGAACGCCGTCAGGGCGTCCTTGGCGCTGTAGGCGCTCGGTGTGCTGAACGCCGAGCCCTCCGGCTCGGCAGTCGGCGACTGCGGTGTCTCCAGGCCCTTCGGCAGGACGAACTCCGAGGTGGTCTCCGGCTCACCACCGCCCTCGGAGACCTCGATGCCCTCCGGAATGGCGAACTCGGACGTGATCTCCGGGTCGTACCGCGCCTCGTCCGACCGGGGCTTGCGGTCCTCCGCCTCCGACACCTCGCACCGCTCCCTGAACGACACCTTCCGTACGGCTCAGTATGCGCACAGGTGCCCCGGCGGTCCGTACGCGTGCGTGGACGCGAACAGGCCGCACGCGTGCGCGTACGGCCCGTCAGCGAGAAGAAAGGGGCTCAGGGCTCAGTGGCCGCCCTGCTCCTTGAAGCGCTTGTACGACCGCTCGATCTCCACCTCGGCGTCCGTGCGGCCCACCCAGTTGGCACCCTCGACGGACTTGCCGGGCTCCAGGTCCTTGTACACCTCGAAGAAGTGCTGGATCTCCAGGCGGTCGAACTCCGACACGTGGTGAATGTCCCGCAGGTGCTCCACGCGCGGGTCGGTGGCCGGAACGCACAGCAGCTTGTCGTCGCCGCCCGCCTCGTCCGTCATGCGGAACATGCCGATCGCGCGGCAGCGGATGAGGCAGCCCGGGAAGGTCGGCTCGTCCAGGATGACCAGCGCGTCCAGCGGGTCGCCGTCCTCGCCGAGGGTGTTCTCGACGAAGCCGTAGTCGGTCGGGTAGGCGGTCGAGGTGAAGAGGCGACGGTCCAGGCGGATCCGACCGGTCTCGTGGTCCACCTCGTACTTGTTGCGCGAACCCTTCGGGATCTCGATCGTGACGTCGAACTCCACCGGTGGCTCCTCCATGATCAGCACATAGTTCTGGTGATTAAGTGTCCCTCACGCAGGTGTGTGATCGCGAAAGGGGCTGGTGGTCGTGCCAGAGCTGAGGCCTTGGCGGGCCGCGAGACCGCGGGTGGAGCGGATCGCGAACGCCGTACGACCGCGTCTGGAGCGGGCCGGGGCGGCCGCGAGGCCGCGGGTCGCGCGGTTGACACGGTCCCTGGCCCTGCACCTGCCGCGGCCACGGGCCGTGCAGACCTGGCAGTACACCGCGGGCGCCGCCACCGCCGGCCTGGTGCTGGCCGCCGGCGTGGTGACCGCGGCCGGCCCCTGGGACGCCAACGGTCAGCGTACGGCCGAGCGGGACCGGGCCGCCGCCCTGGAGCGGACAGGTGGCGCAGATCACGGCCGGTCGGATACGACGGCGGGGCTGCCCCGGCCCGCGCCCAGCGCCGAACCCGTCCTGGTGGGCCTGGACGGCACGACGAGCGCCGTCGACACCAAGAAGGCCGCACCGGATGGAAAGGCGCTCTCCGACGTCCTGAAGCCCCTCCTGGGCGCCTCCGCGCTGGGCGGCACCCACGCGGCCGCCGTCGTCGACGTGGCCAGCGGCAAGCGCCTGTACGGCACCGACGCCGGCAAGGCCCTCACCCCCGCCTCCACCACCAAGATCGCCACCGCCGTCGCAGCCCTGTCCGCCCTGGGTCCCGACCACCGCTTCACCACCCGCGCCGCCCTCGAACCCGACACCGGCGAACTCGTCCTGGTCGGCGGCGGCGACCCCACCCTCACCGCCCGCGGGAAGGCCGCGGGAGGCTGGGCCGACCTGCGCGAGCTGGCGGTGAACACCGCCGAGGCGCTCCACAAGCGCGGCATCCGCAAGGTCACGCTCTCCTACGACACGACCCTGTACTCCGGCCCCGCCCTGCACCCCATCGGCGTCAACGACAACCTCGCGCCGGTCAGCGCCCTGATCGCCGACGAAGGCCGCACCGACGGTTCCAGCAGCGGCCCGGCGCCCCGCGTGAGCGATCCGGCGAAGGACGCGGCGGGCAAGTTCGCGGGCTTCCTGAAGGACGTCGGCATCACCACCACGTCCCCCGGCCCCTCCAAGGCCAGCACGCGCGCGCAGACCCTCGCCACGGTCTCCTCGCCCCCGCTGTCCGACGTGGTCGAGCGCATGCTGACCAACAGCGACAACGACATCGCCGAGGCCCTGGCCCGCCAGACCGCCCTCACCAGCGGCGAACCCGGCAGCTTCGACGGCGGCGCCAAGGCGATCTCCGCCCGGCTGACCAAGCTCGGCCTGCCGATGTCCGGCGCCTCCTTCCACGACGGCAGCGGACTCGACCGCGACGACCGGCTCACCGCCGACCTCCTCACCGCCCTCCTGGTCACGGCCGGCGACCCCGGCCGCCCCGGCCTGCGCCCCGTCCTCACCGGCCTGCCCGTGGCCGGCTTCACCGGCACCCTGGCCGACCGCTACACCGACAGCGCGGCAGGCGTCGTACGCGCCAAGACCGGCACCCTGACCGGCGTGAACACCCTCGCCGGCACGGTCGTCGACGCCGACGGCCGCCTGCTGGCCTTCGCCTTCATGGCCTCCGGCACGACGGACCCCGTGGAGGCCGAATCGGCCCTGGACAAAACGGCCACGGCGCTGGCGGCCTGCGGTTGCCGGTGACTCCTGCCGACTGCCGTGGGCCCGGCCGCGCCGCCGTACCCACACCCGGCCGGCCGCACCGTCGTACGCGCCGACACCATCGGGTGCCCGCTCAACGCCCCGGCCCCCGCCAGCCCGTCACGGCCTGCCCCAAGCGGGAGCGGTCCCGTACGGTTGACGGCATGACTGGCTTCGGTGGCACAGCATCTCCCGGGATGGTCGACTGGAACCTCGCGGTGGCGACCGCGACACGGCTCGTACGACCGGGCCCCGACGTCAGCCGCGACGAGGCCCGCGCCGTCGTCGCGGAGCTGCGCCGGCACGCCAAAGCCTCGGAGGAACACGTCCGGGGTTTCACTCGTATGGGCCTCGACGAGGTCCACGACACCCCCGTCCTGGTGGTCGACCGCCCCGGATGGGTCCGCGCCAACGTCGCCGGTTTCCGCGAGATCCTCAGGCCGCTGCTGGAGAAGATGCAGGAACGGCGCGCCGGCAGCCCCGGCAGCGCGGTCCTCGGCACCGTCGGCGGCAAGGTCACCGGCGTGGAACTGGGCATGCTGCTGTCGTTCCTGTCCTCGCGCGTCCTAGGCCAGTACGAGACCTTCGCCCCCGCCACCCGCGACCTCCCGGCCGGCGAGAACGGCGGCGGCCGGCTCCTCCTCGTCGCGCCGAACATCGTCCACGTCGAGCGCGAACTCGACGTCCAGCCGCATGACTTCCGCCTGTGGGTGTGCCTGCACGAGGAGACGCACCGCACCCAGTTCACGGCCGTGCCCTGGCTGCGCGACCATCTGGAGGGCGAAATCCAGTCGTTCTTGGCGGAGACCGACGTCGACCCGATGACCTTCCTGGAGCGCATCAGGGAAGCCGCCCAGTCTCTCGCCGGAGGCCGCCCCGAGGGCGAGGAGGAGGACGGCGGCCGCTCCTTCGTGGAGCTGGTGCAGACCCCCGCCCAGCGCGAGATCCTCGCCCGCCTCACCGCCGTGATGTCCCTGCTGGAGGGCCACGCCGACTACGTCATGGACGGTGTCGGCCCCAGCGTCGTACCGACCGTGGCGGAGATCCGCGAGAAGTTCCAGCAGCGCCGCGCCAAGGGTGCCTCCCGCCTCGACCTCGCCCTGCGCAAGCTGCTCGGTCTGGATGCCAAACTGAGGCAGTACCGGGACGGCGAACGGTTCGTCCGGGCCGTCGTCGAGCAGGTCGGCATCGACGGCTTCAACCGCGTGTGGACCTCGCCCAACACCCTGCCCACCAAGGCGGAGATCGCCAAACCGGCGGACTGGGTCGCGCGGGTGCACCGCAAGGCCGAGTCGTGAACGGCATGGACACGTCGTGAACAGAATCCGGCCGACGGCAGGCGAACGCCCCTCCAATCACCCGTCCGAGGGACCGTGGGGCATGCGTAGGCGTGCAATGCTCGGGGAACCGCCCGCTTCTGTCACCATCTACACACTCTGAGTGACCGACTCGGGCTCACCCCCGAAAACTTCATGAAGGGAACCGGACATGGGTCCCCATCCTGCGGTCGCGGCGATACGCCTGGCGGTCCGCCGCGTCCTCCACGACATCCTCAACGACCACCACACCTCCGGCGGCCCGGGCCGGCAGCCCTACGGCGAGCTCGGCCGGCAGACCTCCGGCGAGCCCGGCCGGCAGGCCGTCGCCACGCACCCGGACCGGACAGCCGAGCGGCTCCCCTCCCCGCTCGTGCTCGTCGCGTGCTCCGGCGGCGCCGACTCCATGGCCCTCGCCTCCGCCCTCGCCTTCGAAGCGCCCAAGCTCGGCATCCGCGCCGGGGGCGTCACCGTCGACCACGGCCTCCAGCCCGGCTCCGGCCTCCGCGCCGACGAGGTCGTCCTGCGCCTGCGCGAACTGGGCCTCGACCCGGTCGAGTCCGTCGCCGTGACCGTGGGCCGCGACGGCGGACCCGAAGCCGCCGCCCGCGACGCCCGCTACGCCGCCCTCGACGCCGTCGCCGAACGCCACGGCGCCACCGCCGTCCTGCTCGGCCACACCCGCGACGACCAGGCCGAAACCGTCCTGCTCGGCCTCGCCCGCGGCTCCGGCATCCGCTCCCTGTCCGGCATGGCCGCGGTCTCGGGGGCCGGCGGCCGTTACCGGCGCCCCTTCCTGGAGCTCGACCGGCAGACCGCCCGCAAGGCCTGCATGGTCCAGTCCCTCCCCGTCTGGGACGATCCTCACAACGCCGACCCCGCCTACACCCGCTCCCGGCTGCGGCACGAAGGCCTGCCCGCCCTGGAGAAGGCCCTCGGCAAAGGCGTCGTGGAGGCGCTCGCCCGCACCGCCCAGCTCTCCCGCGACGACGCCGACGCCCTCGACGCCTGGGCCAGCCGCGCCGAGGCCTCCGTACGCGACGCCGCAGGCCTGCTGGAGTGCGCCAAGCTCTACGCCCTCCCGCCCGCCGTACGCCGCCGCATCCTGCGCCGCGCCGCCATCGAGGCCGGTGCCCCGGCCGGTTCACTGTTCGCCCGCCACATCGAGGAAGTCGACCGGCTGATCACCGGCTGGCGCGGTCAGGGAGCCATCAATCTCCCGGGCAAAGTCGTCGCCCAGCGGCAGGGTGGCAGACTGGTGATTCGGCAAGGCTGAATCCAGGCCCCGCGGAGCGACCCTCCGGCGGCCGGTCCGGGCAGCCGGTGGCCGTGACCTACGGCCGTAAGTGCGGGACGACCGAAAGTGATGCGGGTGGACGCGAAAGACATGGGTGCCGACCTCCAGCAGGTGCTCATCACCAAGGAAGAGATCGACGCGAAGCTGGCCGAGCTGGCCGCGAAGATCGACGCGGAGTACGCGGGCAAGGACCTGCTGATCGTCGGCGTCCTCAAGGGCGCGGTGATGGTCATGGCCGACCTCGCCCGGGCGCTGTCCACCCCCGTCACCATGGACTGGATGGCCGTGTCCTCCTACGGCGCGGGCACCCAGTCCTCCGGTGTCGTGCGGATCCTCAAGGACCTCGACACCGACATCAAGGGCAAGCACGTCCTGATCGTCGAGGACATCATCGACTCCGGCCTGACCCTGTCCTGGCTGATCAACAACCTCGGCTCCCGCGAGCCCGCCTCGCTGAAGGTGTGCACGCTGCTGCGCAAGCCGGACGCCGCCAAGGTCGCCATCGACGTCGAGTGGGTCGGCTTCGACATCCCGAACGAGTTCGTCGTCGGGTACGGCCTCGACTACGCCGAGAAGTACCGGAACCTGCCGTTCGTCGGTACGCTCGCGCCTCACGTCTACGGCGGCTGAGCCGCACCGCGTGGTGTGAGCCACTCGGCTCAAGCCTTGTAGGACGATCGGGAACCCCGGCGGGTTCCGGGCCGTTGAAGCGTGCAGAGACGGGCTCCCCGGCGGTCCGAAGCGAACTTCGTGCGGCTTCGGGCCACCGCGCTGGGGTACCGTCAGAAGAACTGTCTTATCAAACTCACTATGGCAGGAGGGACGGGGCGGCACCGCTCCGTATGGATGGACGTGAAGCGATACTTCCGTGGGCCGGTCATGTGGATCGTGCTGGCCGTCCTTGCCGTGGTCGTGTTGATGCAGGTCGTCGGCTCGTCCGGCGGCTACAAGACGGTGGACACCGGCCAGGTCGTCGCGGCGATCAATGACAACAGGGTCCAGTCGGCCAAGCTCACCACCGGCGACGAGCAGACCATCAAGGTCACCCTCAAGGACGGCCAGAAGGTCGACGGCAGCTCGAAGATCCAGGCGAGCTACATCGGCGACCAGCAGGGCACCCAGCTCGCCACCAACCTTCAGACCAAGTACGAGAGCAAGCAGATCCCGGACGGCTACACGGTCTCGCCGTCCAAGCAGAACCCGTTCGTCGGCGTCCTGCTCTCCCTGCTGCCCTTCGTGCTGATCGTGGTCGTCTTCCTGTTCCTGATGAACCAGATGCAGGGCGGCGGCTCCCGGGTGATGAACTTCGGCAAGTCCAAGGCCAAGCTCATCACCAAGGACACCCCGAAGACGACCTTCTCCGATGTCGCCGGCTGCGACGAGGCCGTCGAGGAGCTCCACGAGATCAAGGAGTTCCTGCAGGAGCCGGCCAAGTTCCAGGCCGTCGGCGCCAAGATCCCCAAGGGCGTGCTGCTCTACGGCCGCCCCGGTACCGGTAAGACGCTGCTCGCGCGCGCCGTGGCCGGCGAGGCCGGGGTGCCGTTCTACTCGATCTCCGGTTCCGACTTCGTCGAGATGTTCGTCGGTGTCGGTGCCTCCCGAGTGCGTGACCTGTTCGAGCAGGCCAAGGCGAACGCCCCGGCGATCGTCTTCGTCGACGAGATCGACGCGGTCGGCCGCCATCGCGGCGCCGGCCTCGGCGGTGGTCACGACGAGCGCGAGCAGACCCTGAACCAGCTGCTCGTCGAGATGGACGGCTTCGACGTCAAGGGCGGCGTGATCCTCATCGCCGCCACGAACCGCCCGGACATCCTCGACCCGGCACTGCTCCGCCCCGGCCGCTTCGACCGCCAGATCGCGGTCGACCCGCCGGACCTGCAGGGCCGCCTGGAGATCCTCAAGGTCCACCAGAAGGGCAAGCCGGTCGCGCCCGACGTCGACCTGGCCGCCGTCGCCCGCCGCACCCCCGGCATGACCGGCGCCGACCTCGCGAACGTGCTGAACGAGGCCGCGCTGCTCACCGCCCGAGGCGACCAGAAGCTGATCGACAACCGGGCGCTGGACGAGGCGATCGACCGCGTGGTCGCGGGCCCGCAGAAGCGGACCCGGATCATGTCGGACAAGGAGAAGAAGATCACCGCGTACCACGAGGGCGGTCACGCCCTGGTCGCGGCGGCCTCGCCGAACTCCGACCCGGTCCACAAGATCACGATCCTGTCCCGCGGCCGTGCCCTCGGTTACACGATGGTCCTGCCCGACGAGGACAAGTACTCGACCACGCGCAACGAGATGCTCGACCAGCTGGCCTACATGCTGGGCGGCCGCGCCGCCGAGGAACTGGTCTTCCACGACCCGACCACCGGCGCCGCCAACGACATCGAGAAGGCCACCAACCTGGCCCGCGCGATGGTCACCCAGTACGGCATGACCGAGCGGCTCGGCGCCATCAAGTTCGGCGGCGACAACAGCGAGCCCTTCCTCGGACGTGAGATGGCTCACCAGCGCGACTACTCGGAAGAGGTCGCCGCGCTGGTCGACGAAGAGGTCAAGAAGCTCATCGAGACCGCGCACAACGAGGCCTGGGAGATCCTGGTCGAGAACCGTGACGTGCTCGACCAGCTCGTCCTTCACCTGCTGGAGAAGGAGACCCTGGGCAAGGAGGAGATCGCCGAGATCTTCGCCCCGATCGTCAAGCGCCCCCCGCGGCCCGCCTGGACCGGCTCCTCCCGTCGCACCCCGTCCACCCGTCCGCCGGTGCTCTCCCCGAAGGAGCTGGCACTGACGAACGGCGCCAACGGCGCGACGGCCGCGATCAGCACGGTCAAGTCCACCGCCGCGGAGTCGGCCCCGGTGACGGACCAGACGCCGGAGGACCGCCCGGAGAGCTGACCGCGTTTCGGCCAACCGGCCTGGAATGAACGCCGCGTCCACCAGGTTTTAGCCTGGGGGCGCGGCGTTCGTATGTCCGCAGTCAGACGCGTGGCCGCCGCCGCGCGGAAGAGGTACAGGAACGAGGAAGCACATGACCGACCCGGTGACGCTGGACGGCGAGGGCCGCATCGGTGACTTCGACGAGAAGCGCGCCGAGAATGCCGTACGGGAACTGCTGATCGCGGTCGGCGAGGACCCGGACCGGGAGGGTCTGAGGGAGACACCGGCGCGGGTGGCGCGGGCCTACAAGGAGATCTTCGCCGGCCTGTGGCAGCGGCCCGAGGACGTGCTCACCACGACGTTCGACCTGGGGCACGACGAGATGGTGCTCGTGAAGGACATCGAGGTGTACAGCACGTGTGAGCATCATCTGGTCCCGTTCCGGGGGCTCGCCCACGTCGGCTACATCCCGTCCGTCACCGGAAAGATCACCGGCCTGTCCAAGCTGGCCCGCCTGGTCGACGTCTACGCCCGTCGGCCGCAGGTGCAGGAACGACTCACCACGCAGATCGCGGACTCCCTGATGGAGATCCTGGAGCCGCGGGGCGTCATCGTGGTCGTCGAGTGCGAGCACATGTGCATGTCCATGCGCGGCATCCGCAAGCCGGGCGCGAAGACCATAACGTCCGCCGTGCGCGGTCAGCTGCGGGATGCGGCGACGCGGAACGAGGCCATGAGCCTGATCATGGCGCGCTGAACCGGTGTCTGGGGAAACCGGCGGTCACGCCGCCGGTTCCGCTCCCGGGGGGTTCTGGTCGTCGTCCTCCGGCAGCCTGCACACCCGCTCCAGGAACAGGGCCGCCGCTATGACACCGATGCCGGCCACGACCGAGAAGCCGGCGTAGAACGCCTGGTCCCGGCGGGCGGGGATGTCGAGGAGTTCCAGCAGGAAGACACCCGTGCCGCCGTACATGCCGGCGACGAGGGCGGCGACCAGGGCGCTGGCCTGGCCGAAGACGACCGCGCGGGCGGCCATCAGGGGGTCGACGCCCTTGGCACCGGGGCGGCGCTCGCGCTGGGCCTTGAGACGGGCGCGCAGCGAGAGCGCCGTCGACAGCAGCACCACCGCGATCAGGGCGAGCACGATGGGGGCGGCCAGGGGGACGCTGGGGAGGGTCCCGGTCGAGTTCCAGAGGCGGGCGCCCGCCCAGGACAGGATGCCGGCCACGACGAACACGCCCGCCAGCACCCTGATGCGCAGCTCTCTCACGGTGTCCCTTCAGCTCCCCCGGACCGGTCCGGACTGCGGTCGTCTCGACCTTGTCGTTTGAGTCGTCTTGACCTTAACGACTATTCGGGCAGTCGGAGTTCCAGGTCCTCGCGGGGTTCGACGCCCGCACGGGTGACGGCCGACAGCAGTTCGGCCACCGGACCGCGGCCGGGCAGCTGGGCCTGCGGGTCCACGTCGTGCCAGGGCGCGAGCACGAAGGCGCGCTCGTGGGCGCGGGGGTGGGGCAGGGTGAGCTGCGGGTCGTCGGAGGTGACGTCCGCGTAGGCGACGATGTCGACGTCCAGGGTGCGCGGGCCCCAGTGCTCGTCGCGGACGCGTTTGTACGCCTCCTCGATGGCGTGGGCCCGCTCCAGGAGGGAGGCCGGGGGCAGGGTGGTCTTGAGGACCACGACGGCGTTGAAGTACGACGGCTGGCTGCCCGGCTCCACGCCCCAGGGCTCGGTCTCGTACACCGGGGAGACGGCCTTCACGCGGACACCCGGGGTGTCCTCGAGCGCGTCGACGGCGCCCTGGAGGGTCTCCAGGCGGTTGCCGAGGTTGGCGCCGATGGAGATGACGGCCCACTTCGGGTTCTGCAGGGTCGTGTCGGCGGCGTCGACCTTCTCGACGACCGAGGCGGGCACCGGCTGGACGGTCGGGTCGCTGTGACCCTGGAGGAAAGGTCGGGTCATACTCGGCTCCGGGTGATGGTGACGGTCACGTCGTCGAAGGGGACGGTGATCGGTGCGTCCGGCTTGTGAACACAGACCTCCACCTCCTTGACCCCTTCGTGCTTCAGACAGGTCTGTGCGATCCGCTCGGCGAGGGTCTCGATGAGGTCCACCGGCTCACCCTCGACCACGGTCACGACCTCCTCGGCCACGATGCCGTAGTGCACGGTCTTCGCCAGGTCGTCGTCGGCCGCCGCCGGCCGGGTGTCCAGCCCCAGGACGAGGTCGACGATGAAGGTCTGGCCCTCCTCGCGCTCCCGGGGGAACACACCGTGGTGCCCGCGGGCCCTGAGGCCGCGCAGCGCGACACGATCCACGCGAATCACTCCTGCAATCGTCGGGAAGGACCGGTACGTACCACGTGCGGGCGGCACACCGGCCTCAGACGAATCTACCTGCGGGCACTGACAAAGCCGGGCCGCTGGGCGCGGGCCCGGCCGGGACCACGAGGGTTCATCTCGCGTTTCCCCAGGGAAACCCGGCCGTGTCATGGGCTGGAAGCGGCTTCTACCCCGGGGTAGGTGATTCCAACCACTTCTTGGTCCCTCTTGCTCTGCTTCCTGTGGACCGTCTACCCGCTCAGGCGAGGGGGCCCTCGTCCGGTTCGACCTCGTCGACGCCGGGATCCTCGTCGTCGGCGCTCTCCGCCAGGACGGGGGAGGCGTGGTGCGACCACAGCTTCCAGCCGGCGGGTGTGCGCCGGAACACATTCGTGGCGACGACGAGCTGGCCGACGAGCGGTCCCAGTTCCGCGCCGTCCTCGGGGGCGGGGCCGCCGCTGAGAATGTTCTCGGTGCAGGTGACGAGCGCGGTGTCGCCGGTGACGGAGACGTGCACGTCGGTGAGGAAGAACTGGATGTAGTCGGTGTTCGCCATGATCAGGGCGTACGACCTGAGGACCTCGCCGCGGCCGGTGAGCACCGGCCAGCCGGGATGCACGCAGGAGATCACCCCGGTGTCCGCCGGGTCGTGGTACTCCTCGTCCACGCCCAGGTCGGCGGGGGTGAGCCAGAGGGAGGACAGCTCATCGAAGTCACCGCGTTCCATTGCCTCGTAAAAGGCGGTGTTGGCGGCCTCCACCTGCTCGACATCGGTATGAGGGGCGCTCACCGGGCTCCTTCCGCCCCTTGCTCACCACTGACACCAGGCGCGCGCCCACTTCCGCACGCCCCGGGCTCGTGCTCGGCGCTCGGCGTGTTGCCCGCTTCACGCGCCCCGCGCTCACTTGTCGACTCCGGCGCCGAGCCTGCCTTACGCGCCCCCTCCACGGCGCGCGCGACCCGTACCGCGTCCGCGGTGGCGCGTACCTCGTGCACGCGCACGGCCCACGCGCCGTAGTGCGCCGCGAGCGCGGAGACGGCGGCCGTGGCGGCGTCGCGCTCCCGGGCCGGCGGGGGAGCCCCTTCCGGCCCGGCCAGGACACGGCCGAGGAACCGCTTGCGGGAGGCGGCCACGAGCAGGGGGTGGCCGAGGGCGCGCAGACGGTCGAGGCCGGCGAGGAGGCTGAGGTCGTGCTCGGCCTCCTTGGAGAAGCCGAGGCCGGGGTCGACGACGATGCGGTCATGGGCGATGCCGCCGGCCAGAACGGCCTCCACGCGCGCGTGCAGTTCCTCCACGACTTCGGTGACGACGTCGTCGTAGGCACCCTTGACGTTGCCGCCCTGCAGGAAGCCGCGCCAGTGCATGACGACGAACGGGGCGCCCGCGGCGGCGACCACCGGGATCATCGCGGGGTCGGCGAGGCCGCCGCTGACGTCGTTGACGAGGGCGGCCCCGGCCGCGAGGGACTGTTCGGCGACGGAGGCGCGCATGGTGTCGACGGAGACGACGACGCCTTCGGAGGCGAGGCCCCGGACGACCGGGATGACGCGCCTGAGTTCCTCGGCCTCGTCCACCCGGGTGGCGCCGGGGCGCGTGGACTCGCCGCCCACGTCCACCAGGTCCGCACCCTCGGCGACGAGGTCGAGGCCGTGCTTGACGGCGGCGGTCGTGTCGAACCAGCGGCCGCCGTCGGAGAAGGAATCGGGGGTCACGTTGACGACACCCATGACCGCGCACCGGTCCCATACCGGAAGGCCGGCCACCCGGCCGCGCCCGCTGAGGTTCTTCATACGTTCAGCGTAGGCCCAGGACGTCGCCCGGAACGCGCGGCGGCCCGGGCGGAAGCCCCTGCTGGAGGGGGTGGGGCGCCCGCCCGGGCCCGTTCCGGCCGTACCGCTCGGTCCTGCTGCCCTGAGCGCCCGCGCGGGCGCTCAGGCCGCGCGCACGTCCCGTTCCGCCACGGTGTGCGCGCAGGGGCGCTCGGCGGCCGCCTTGCGCCGGCGCAGGAAGCGCGGGATCGGCAGGGCGAACTCGACGAAGCCCTCCGCCTGCATGGCGGCGAAGCCGATGCGGGGCAGGTCGGCGTTGTTCCGGTAGACCACGAAGCGGGGTTCCCAGCGCGGCTGGAACTTGGCGTTGAACTTGTACAGCGACTCGATCTGGAACCAGCGCGAGAGGAACACCAGCAGCCCGCGCCAGGCGCGCAGGACCGGACCCGCGCCGATCTTCTCGCCGCGCGCGAGGGCGGAGCGGAACATCGCGAAGTTCAGCGAGACCCGGGTGATGCCGAACTTCGGCGCGGCCTGGAGGGCGGCGACGATCAGCAGCTCGTTCATGCCGGGATCCGCGCTGCGGTCGCGGCGCATCAGGTCCAGCGAGACGCCGTCCTTGCCCCAGGGCACGAAGTGCAGGACCGCCTTCAGGTCGCCGTACTCGCCGGGCTCGTCGTCCTGCTTGTGGGCGGTGGCGATCAGGCAGTCGCCGTCGGCGGGGTCGCCGATCCGGCCGAGCGCCATGGAGAAGCCGCGTTCGGTGTCGGTGCCGCGCCAGTCCTCCGCCGCCCGGCGGATCCGCTCCAGTTCGGCGTCGCCGAGGTCACGGATACGCCGCACCCGGGTTTCGTAGCCGGCTCGCTCGATGCGCTTGACCATTTGCCGTACGTTGCGCATCGCGCGTCCGGCGAGCGAGAAATCCGCGACGTCCACCACCGCCTCGTCGCCCAGTTCCAGGGCGTCCAGGCCGGTCTCACGGGTCCACACCTCGCCGCCCGTCTCCGAGCAGCCCATGACGGCGGGCGTCCAGGAGTGCGCCTTGGCCTCGTCCATGAAGCGCTCGATGGCACCCGGCCAGGCCTCGACGTCGCCGATGGGGTCGCCGCTGGCGAGCATCACACCGGAGACGACGCGGTAGGTGACCGCCGCCTTGCCGCTGGGGGAGAAGACGACGGCCTTGTCGCGGCGCAGCGCGAAGTGGCCGAGCGAGTCACGCCGGCCGTGCTTCTCCAGCAGGGCCCGCAGGCGGGACTCGTCCTCCTCGGTGAGGCGGGCGGCCGGGTGCTCGGGGCGGAAGGCCAGGTAGATGGTGGTGACGGCGGTGATCCAGCCGAGGGCGCCGAGGGAGAAGGCGACGGTCCAGGACGTGTTGCCCTGGTAGTCGACCGGGCCCTCGAAGCCGAACAGGCCGTAGACGACGTGGGTCAGCCGGTCGGCCAGGCTCGGGTCGCCGATCGTCCGGTGCGGGTGAACGCTTACGATGATGAGTCCGAGGGCGAGGGAACTGGCGCTCATGAGGACGAAGTTCGCGAGCGCCCGCCACCTGCTGCGCGGATCGGGCAGCGCCGCGAACTCGTCCCGGTGGATCAGCAGCGGCACGAGCAGTGCCACGGCGATGAGCACGCCGACGAACGAGTGCCGGTACGCGAACTGCGCCGCCGCGCCCGCCGGCAGCAGTGCGACCGCGGCCCGCCAGGCCCGGCGCTTGCACCGTTTGAGCCCGTGAGCGAGCAGGAGCAACAGCACGCCGGCGCTCACCGAGAGCGCGGCCGCGAAGGGGCCGAACGAGCCCGGCAGCACCTCGGCGATGGCGTGCATACGGCTGTGACGGAAGCGCGGGAACACACCCGCGGCAATGTCCAGAACGCCCACGAGGGCGGCCGCCCTGCCGACGAGGACGGGGACGGCCTCGGGGCGCGGGCCGCGCAGTATGCGCCGCGCCCGGCTGGATCGGCTCGGAACCCCGTCCGACATTTCCCCATCTATCCTGACAGACATCGCATCCCGTAGTTCTGCGAGAGACCTTGGACCCGGGCCCGATCGGGCATCCGGCGACATTGCGCCCTCTAGGACGGTGTCTGGGGGAGGGAGGTTCACTCCCCACCGGAAAGTCGGGTCAAAGGCCAAGGAAAGCCCCGGGCAAGTCCTCGCAACGAAGCGTGGGCTGACATCGGGCAGAAAGCGCAGGCAGGTAACAGCCCATGGGTCTCACGAGCAACAAAGTGCTGGTGCTGGCGATCGTCCTCTCCGTCATGCTGTTCGTCGGCACGGTGTGGCTGTGGCCGCGGCTGGCCCGGCGGAGCTGGCGGGCCGTCAGCGGGCGGGTCGGTCTGCTGCTCAGCACGCAGCTGGCGCTCGTCGCCTCGATGGGCCTCGCCGCCAACCAGGCCTTCGGCTTCTACGCCAGCTGGGCTGACCTGTTCGGCCAGGAGACAGACCAGGGCGTCGTCGTCGACCACATAGCGGGCGGCAGCACCGGCCCGATCCAGGTGGTCTCCACGTCCCGGGTCATCGGAGCGGGCAGCGGGCTGCCGCAGGTGGCGGGGCAGGTTCAGAAGGTGGACATCCTCGGACGTACGACCCATATCGCGGCACCTGCGTTCGTGTACCTGCCCCCGGAGTACTTCCAGCCGCAGAACCGTGCGCGCAAGTTCCCGGTGTCCGTCGTCCTCACGGGTTACCCCGGTACGGCCCAGGCGCTGGTGGACAAACTGCACTATCCGAGCACGGCGCAGCAGTTGGCCAAGGCGGGGAAGATGCAGCCGATGATTCTGGTGATGCTGCGGCCGGCCGTGGCGCCGCCGCGGGACACGGAATGCGTGGACGTTCCCGGCGGCCCGCAGACCGAGACGTTCTTCGCCAAGGATCTGCGGGACTCGGTGATGGCCCACTACCGGGTGGACAAGACGCCCGCCAGCTGGGGCATCGTCGGCGACTCGACCGGCGGCTACTGCGCGCTGAAGATCGCCATGCACTACCCGAAGGCGTACGCGGCCGCTGCCGGTCTGTCGCCGTACTACAGGGCGCCGATCGACCCCACCACCGGTGACCTCTTCCACGGCAACAAGAACCTGCGCAATCGCGCCGATCTTTTCTGGGTGCTCAAGCACCTGCCCGCGCCCGAGACCTCGCTGCTCGTCACCTCGAGCAAGGTCGGTGAGCACAACTACAAGGACACGCTCAAGTTCATCAAGAGCGTGCAGGACACCAACGTGACCAGGGTTTCGTCGATCATCCTTCCGAGCGGCGGACACAACTTCAACACCTGGAAGCGGGAGATCCCGGGGATGCTGCAGTGGATCAGCACGCGGCTGGTCGCGCACTGATCCCTGATCCTGACTTCTCGTGAAGCCGGTGTTGTGGCCGTGTTTTTACGGGGCGGGGGCCCACGATTCGCCTACGCGCGGTAAGTTTCTGGCCATGCCACGTGGACGCCACCGCCATTCACCGCCTTTGCACCGGCTGTTGCCTCCGTCGGCGATCGCCGCCGTCTCCGTCGTCTGCGCGCTGGGTCCCTGGGTGTTCTCCGAGGCCATGATTCTGCGCGCCCTGGCAGCGGCCGCCGCGGCGACGGCGGTCGTCGGCGCGGTCGTGATGCGCCGCTGGGACGCACAGGCGGGCAAGCGGGTCGCCGAGCTCACACGCGCGCGTGCCGGCGACGAGTGGCGGTACGAGGAGCGGGTCGCCGAACTGGAGACCGACCTGGAGGAGTCGCGCGAGCTGCGCACGAAGCTGGAGCAGCGGCTGCGCGCCAAGCGCGCGGAGCTGGCCGGCCTGCGCAACGAGCACGCGGCCCTGCTGCGCCGGTACGCCACGGCGGAGACCGAGCGCGCGAGCGCCCTGGAGGGGCGCCGGCTGCTGGAGATCGAGGCGGCCGTGCCCTCGCCGGCGCTGCCGCCCGCGCGCCGCGCCGAGCTGGAGCCGCAGCCGACCGAAGCGAAGGCGGCCGAGGAACCCGCCGCCGACGCCGCTGAGGCCGGGGCGGACTCCGAGGACGAGCCGAAGGCGCACGCGGTGTTCTCGTCCGAGGGCGCACGGCTGTACCAGCGGGCCCTGACGGCCCTGGCCCGGTTCGACGGCGAGGCAACGAGCGACTCCGCGACGGACACCGCGGCGTCCGGCGACGGCGACACGGCCGTGCCCGCGGCTTCCGAGGCGGCGGCTTCCGTGGATACGGCTCCGAAGGCGCCGGCCTCCGAGGCGGGCGAGCCCGAGGCGGGTGACTCCGGCGCGGGCGAGTCCGAGGCGGGCGCTGTTCCGACGGGCAGGGCCGATGTCCGCAAGGCCGACGCGGGCGAGGCCGACTCCGCCGCGCAGGCCGATGACGCGGCGGAAGGCGTGACGAACGGCGCCGGCGCCTCCGCGGGCGAGGCCGGTGCGCCGGCCGGCCAGGAGGACGAGGCGGAGGGGCAGTCCCCGGCGGCCGGCGGGCACGCGCGCGCGGC
>NZ_JBEPBF010000050.1:0-63981 GCF_040298985.1 Streptomyces sp. NPDC001093
GGCGCCGGTCGACGGACCGGCGCCGCCCCCTCGAAGTCGTAACCCGTGCGGACGACCGGCCGTGCGCCTGCCGACCGCTCCTTCAGGCGCTCGTGCGGAACCAGGGACAGCCCGGGGAAAATGGGGCCGGCGCACCGGAGAGGTGGCGGTCGAGGATCCGCGCCTTCTTCACAGCCTCTCGACCTCCTCCGCCGTCGGATACGACTCCTGCGCGCCCCGCTTGGTCACGGCCGCCGCGCCGACCCGGGCCGCGTAGGCCGCCGCCTGTGGCAGATCCGCACCCGTCCCCAGCTGCCAGGCCAGCGCCGCCGTGAACGCGTCCCCGGCACCTGTCGTGTCCACCGCGTCGACCTTCACCGGCGCCACCCGGGTCACCTCCAAGGATTCGCACACCAGCGCCCCTCCCGCCCCCAGCGTCACCACCACCGAGCGCGGACCCTTGGCCAGCAGCAGCCGCGCCCAGTCCGCCGGGTCCTCGCTCACACAGGCCTCGCCGAGGATCACCCGGGCCTCGTGTTCGTTGACGATCAGCGGGTCGCAGGCCGCGAGCACCTCCGTGGGCAGCGGCCTGGGCGGGGACGGGTTCAGCACGAATCGGCTGTCCGGGGACAGGTTCCGTACGACCTCCACGACCGTCTCCAGCGGGATCTCCAGCTGCGCCGACACCACCCGCGAGGCCAGGAACAGGCTGACCGCAGCCCGGATGTCCGCCGGGGTGAGGCGGGCGTTGGCGCCGGGCGACACCACGATGCTGTTGTCCCCGGAGGGGTCCACGGTGATCAGCGCCACACCCGTCGGCACCCCGCCCACCAGCACGCCGACCGTGTCGACACCGGCCGCGTGCAGGGAGTTCAGCAGCAGCCGGCCGTGGCCGTCGTCGCCGACCCGGGCCAGCAGGGCCGTGCTCGCGCCGAGCCGGGCTGCGGCGACCGCCTGGTTGGCGCCCTTGCCGCCCGGGTGGACGGCCAGGTCGCCGCCGAGCACCGTCTCGCCGGCGGCCGGCCGCCGCGCGACATCGATCACCAGGTCGGCGTTGGCCGAACCCACGACCAACAGGTCGTAGTCGTACATCAGTTGACTCCCCTGATTCCCCTGAGAGATGCCCCCGGGCGGGCGGCCGTCACCCATGGTGAACCACCTTCCTGCCCTGGGCCGCCTTCAGCGCGTTGTCCACGGCGATCCTCCCCGACTGTGACGGCTGCTGTACGACCGACGCGTACAGCCTGCCGTTCCGCACCGCCGTCAGCCCGTCCGGGGTACCGTGGCGCCGAATGCCATCCCGTCGTCGGCGGCGAGGACGCCCTGGACGTCGGGGTGGGCCTGGGGCAGGTTCGGCAGAGGCCTTCGGGCCGTTCGCGAAGCCCTGCGCGCGCTACAGGCCTTCGCCGCCGGGCTTCTCGGCGATCGTCTTCGCGGCCGGCTCACCGCCCGCCACGTTGTCGGAGGCCACCAGGGCGTTCACGGCGGCCTTGCTGACGCCCCGGACGACGGCGATCACCGGGATCCTCGCCTTGCCGGCGGCCTTCACCGAGTTGCCCGCCGCGTCGGAGTCCACCGGGCCGACGGCGATCGCGCCCAGGCCGGAACCGGTGAAGTTCTGCGGCTGGCCGGCCTGCTGGGAGGCGTCGTTCCGGGCGTCGGTCACGGGCAGGTCCATGCCCGGCTCCTTCGCCTCGGCCCGGGCACCTGACCGGAGGGTCAGGCCGGGCCCGGACGCCCCAGATCCGCCTTGGCCCGCCGGGTGCGCTCGTCGGCGAGCACTTCCGTGCGGCCGGCCTCGACGGCGTCGAGAGCCTGCGCGGCGATCGACGCCGGCGTGTTCTTGGGCCCGCTGACATGGGCGGCCATGTCCGTGTCGATGTATCCGCAGTGCACCCCGACGACGAGAACACCGCTGTCCCGGAGCTCCTCCCGGATCCCGTTGGTCATGGCCCAGGCGGCGGCCTTGGAGGCGCTGTACGACCCCATCGCCGGGTTGGTGAACCAGCTGGCGATGGACAGCACGTTGACGACGGCGCCGGGCGCGTTGCCGGCGAGCAGGGGCGCGAAGGCACGGCACATGGCGAGCGTGCCGAAGTAGTTGACCTCCATCTCCGTGCGGGCGGCAGCCAGGTCGGGCGCGGCCAGCAGGGGGCTGTCGGTGAGGACCCCGGCGTTGTTGACGAGCAGGGTCAGACCGGAACACGCATCGGCCGCCGCGGCCACCTGGGCGGGATCGGTGACGTCGAGCCGAACCGGAACGACACCGGGCTCCACGACCGACCGCGGGTCGCGGGCCCCGCCGTAGACGCGCCGCGCCCCGCGCTCGAGGAGCATCCGGGCCATCACCCGCCCCAGCCCGCGGTTGGCGCCGGTCACCAGCGCGGTGACGCCCTCGATCCGCACGGACCCGGTCACGAGGTCACCCACTTCAGGTAGGAGGCGGTCTCCCGGAACCCCAGACCGCGATAGAAGCCGGCGGCCCGGCGGGTCGGGACGGTCACTTCGACGTCGTGCGCGTCCTCGGCCCTCGCCTGTACGGCCCGGATGAGCGCGGAACCCGTACCGCGCCCCCGCACGGGCGCGTCGACGGTGAGCTCCAGCACCTCCAGGACGGTCCCGCCGGCGAAGAGGGTGGGCATGCGCAGACCGAGCACGTAACCGGCCACGTACCCGCCCCCGGGCGAGTCGTCCTCGGCGACCAGAAGTTCGGCTCTGCCCGCCGCGGCGGCTTCGAGGACGCGAGGAAAGGTGACGCGGTCGAAGACGTCGCGCTCGGGCCGGTGACTGGTCACGAACCCGCTGAGGAGCCGGTGGATGTCATCGGCGTCGGTGGGTACGGCGGCGCGGATCCTCATACGAGCTCGCCGCCGGGCACGTCTCCGATCGGCGCCGTGACGGCATCCGGTACGGCCGCGACGAGCGCCCCCGCGTCGATCTCGATACTGCTGTCGGCCCGCCCGCTGCCGCAGTACACACGCCCCAGACCGCTCACCGCCTCGTCGAACACCACCAGCGCGGCCCCGTCCGACGACACGGGACACACCCCGCGGGGCCGCATCCCCGCCCGCGCCAGCCGGCCGGCGCCCGCGTGGGACAGGTCGCCACGGCGTATCCCGGCGGCCCGCGCCAGGGGGCCGAACCGCAGCCGTGCGTGACCGGGCAGCGCGGCGAGCAACAGCCGGTCCTCCGGGGTGACGAAGGCCAGGGTCTTCACGGTCCGTGCCGGCGGAACGCCCAGCGCGGCGCACACCTCGACGGGGTCCACCACACCGGCATGCCGATACAGCCGGAAGGCCGCGCCGAGCGCGGTGAGCACGTCCGGCGGCTCCATGGGTGCGGGATCGCTCATGCGGCCAAGATTAGTGGGCGGGACAAGGGAGTTGACCCTGTCGGCACGGGGGCCGCACCACCAGGATTCCCGGCACGGATCTGCCGGTCGCCCTGTCCGCCGCTGTGATAACTTCGGGGCCGCCGTGCATGACTGCGCATTCGAGGAGGTGAGTCCGATCAACACTGTGACGCGTCGGGGCTCCCTTCTCCGCATGGCCTAGGGAGCGCCCGCACAAGGCATCCCGAAAGGCTTGAAACGCTGATGCGCTTCACCTCCCAGACGTCGTCGGACGGCGTCACCGAGCAGTTCTTCACCCTCGACGAGGTCCCCGGCGTGCTCTGGACGCCGGAGGGCGCCCGCGGCCCCCGCCCCCTGATCCTGCTGGGCCACGGCGGCGGGCAGCACAAGACGGCTCCCCATACCGTCTCCCGCGCGCGCCGTTACGCCGCCGGGGGTTTCGCGGTCGTCGCCATCGACGCGCCCCACCACGGCGACCGGCCCAAGGGCGAGGAGTTCGGCCGCATCGCCGCCGACATGCGGGCGGGCATGGCCGCCGGCAAGGCCCCGGGCGCGCTGGTCGCCGGCATGCACAGCTACCTGGCCCCTCAGGCCGTAGCGGACTGGCGGGCGGTTCTGACGGCGGTCCAGCGCCTCGACCAGGTCGGCGCCGGACCGGTGGGCTACTGCGGCATGTCGATGGGCTGCGGCCTGGGCATCCCGCTCATCGCAGCAGAACCCCGGATCCGGGCCGCCGTGCTGGGCCTGCTCGGCGCGCACGGGCTGGCCGAGGACGCCGCCCGGATCACCGTGCCGGTGCAGTTCCTGGTCCAGTGGGACGACCAGATGGTCCCGCGCGACCAGAGCCTGGCGCTGTTCGACGCCCTGGCCTCGACGGAGAAGACACTGCACGCCAACCCCGGCAGGCACGGGGATGTGCCGGCGTTCGAAGTCGACGGCGCCCTGAGCTTCTTCGCCCGACACCTGAACTGACCGACACCGCAGCATCCGACGCGCCGGCCGGGCCCGCTTCCCGGCCGGCGCGTTCGCGACAACTCCGCCCTGGCCTCGCCCCGGCCCCGTACTGCCCCGCACCGAAAACTTTCCTCGCCTTGACAAATAAATTTGTCGGTAGACACTGGAACGGTGCCGGACCCGGCGGCGCACCCGCCCACCGAGAACCCGAGGAGCTCGCCATGCGCACCCTGATCACCAGCGCCTTCATCTCGCTCGACGGCGTCGTGGAGGCCCCCGGCGGCGAACCCGGCTACCGCAACTCCGGATGGACCTTCAAGGACGTGGAGTTCGTCCCCGAGGCGTTCGAGATCAAGGAACGGGAGCAGCGGGAGTCCACCGCGATCCTGCTGGGCCGGGTCAGCTACGAGGCGTTCAGCCCGGTGTGGCCGGACATGCCGGAGTTCGCGCACTACCGGACGATGCCGAAGTACGTCGTCTCCACCACCCTCACCGAGGACAAGCTGGTCTCCAACTGGGGCGAGACCACGATCCTGCGCTCGCTCGACGAGGTCGCCGCCCTGAAGGAGACCGAAGGCGGCCCGATCATCGTGCACGGCAGCGCCGCCCTGAACCAGAGCCTCTCCGACGCCGGTCTGATCGACCGCTACCACCTGCTCGTGTTCCCGCTGCTGCTCGGTGCCGGCAAGCGCTTGTTCAGCACCACGGACAAGGACACCCAGAAGCTGAGGCCGGTCGAGCACGAGGTCTACGGCAACGGCCTGCAGAAGCAGGTCTTCGACGTCGTCCGCTGATCACGGCCCGGGCAACTGCCGGGCCTCGTACGAGCGGTTGCCGGACCCGCTGTCAGAGCCCACCGGTACCGTCGGATCATGGCTCAACAGGCGGGGACCCAGACCGGCGAGCGGCGGCTTGCCGTGCTCGAAGGCGTGCTGGAGAGGATCACGTACGCCAATGAGGAGAACGGCTACACGGTCGCCCGGGTCGACACGGGCAGAGGCGCCGGCGACCTCCTCACGGTGGTCGGCGCGCTGCTCGGCGCCCAGGTCGGGGAGTCCCTGCGAATGGAGGGGCGCTGGGGGTCCCATCCCCAGTACGGCAAGCAGTTCCACGTCGAGAACTACACGACCGTGCTGCCCGCCACCGTCCAGGGCATCCGGCGTTACCTCGGGTCGGGGCTGGTCAAGGGGATCGGGCCGGTCTTCGCCGACCGGATCACCCAGCACTTCGGGCTCGAGACCCTCCGGATCATCGAGGAGGAGCCCAAGCGGCTCATCGAGGTCCCCGGCCTCGGCCCCAAGCGGACCAAGAAGATCGCCGACGCCTGGGAGGAGCAGAAGGCGATCAAGGAGGTCATGCTCTTCCTGCAGACCGTCGAGGTGTCGACGTCCATCGCCGTGCGGATCTACAAGAAGTACGGGGACGCGTCGATCTCCGTCGTGAAGAACCACCCCTACCGCCTCGCCGCCGACGTCTGGGGCATCGGCTTTCTGACCGCCGACAAGATCGCCCAGTCCGTCGGCATCCCGCACGACAGCCCGGAGAGGGTGAAGGCCGGTCTGCAGTACGCCCTGTCCCAGTCCGCCGACCAAGGGCACTGTTTCCTGCCGGAGGAGCGGCTGATCTCCGACGCGGTGAAGCTGCTCGCCGTCGACACCGGGCTGGTCATCGAGTGCCTCGCCGAGCTGGCCGAACCCCCGGAGGACGGCGGCGACCCCGGTGTCGTGCGGGAGAAGGTGCCCGGACCGGACGGTGACGACGCCGAACCCGTCACCGCCGTCTACCTCGTCCCCTTCCACCGTGCCGAGATCTCGCTCTCCTCGCAGTTGCTGCGTCTCCTGCGTACGGACCAGGACCGGATGCCGGCGTTCCACGGCGTCGACTGGGACAAGGCACTCGGCTGGCTGAAGGGCCGTACCGGCGCCGAACTCGCCCCCGAGCAGGAAGCCGCCGTCAAGCTCGCGCTCACCGAGAAGGTCGCCGTCCTCACCGGCGGGCCCGGCTGCGGCAAGTCCTTCACCGTCCGCTCGATCGTGGAGCTGGCCCGGGCCAAGCGGGCCAAGGTGCTGCTCGCCGCCCCCACCGGGCGCGCCGCCAAGCGCCTGGCCGAGCTGACCGGTGCCGAGGCCTCCACCGTGCACCGGCTGCTGGAGCTGAAGCCCGGCGGGGATGCCGCCTATGACCGGGACCGGCCGCTCGACGCCGATCTCGTGGTCGTGGACGAGGCCTCCATGCTCGACCTCCTGCTCGCCAACAAGCTGGTCAAGGCCGTGCCCCCGGGCGCCCATCTCCTCTTCGTCGGGGACGTCGACCAGCTGCCCAGCGTCGGCGCCGGCGAGGTGCTGCGCGACCTGCTGGCCGACGGCAGCCCCATCCCGGCCGTCCGGCTCACCCGGGTCTTCCGGCAGGCCCAGCAGTCCGGCGTGGTGACCAACGCGCACCGGATCAACGCGGGTCAGCATCCCCTCACCGACGGGATGAAGGACTTCTTCCTGTTCGTCGAGGACGACACCGAGGAGGCCGGGCGGCTCACCGTCGACGTCGCCGCCCGGCGGATTCCGGCCCGGTTCGGGCTCGATCCGCGCCGGGATGTGCAGGTCCTCGCGCCGATGCACCGGGGGCCTGCGGGGGCGGGGGCGCTCAATGGGCTGCTCCAGCAGGCCGTCACCCCGGGCCGGCCCGATCTGCCCGAGAAGCGGTTCGGCGGTCGGGTCTTCCGCGTCGGCGACAAGGTGACCCAGATTCGCAACAATTACGAGAAAGGGAAGAACGGTGTCTTCAACGGCACCGTGGGTGTCGTCACCTCGCTCGATCCGGTCGACCAGCGGCTCACGGTGCTGACGGACGAGGACGAGGAGGTTCCGTACGAATTCGACGAACTGGACGAACTGGCCCATGCGTATGCGGTGACCATCCACCGTTCACAGGGAAGTGAATATCCCGCTGTGGTGATCCCCGTCACGACCGGGGCATGGATGATGCTCCAGCGGAACCTGCTGTACACGGCGGTGACCCGCGCCAAACAGCTGGTCGTCCTCGTCGGTTCACGCAAGGCGATCGGACAGGCGGTGCGCACGGTGTCGGCCGGACGGCGGTGCACTGCACTCGACTTCAGGCTTGATCAGCACCATCACGAAAAATGATCGATCAAATGAGTCGTGAAGGTCACAGAGACCTTCCAGATGGGGAGACAAGGGGGCAGGATGAGCAGGTTGGCGGCACTGAGTGCCGCCAATAGGCCCAATGGTCGACCCCGAGTGCACTCTCCTGAGCCAAATGGGGGATGGTAGAGACAGTCAGGGCACCTCGAAGATGAGGCACTACGTCGGTGAGGGAAGACGTGAGCGACAACTCTGTAGTACTGCGGTACGGCGACGGCGAGTACACCTACCCGGTGGTCGACAGCACCGTCGGCGACAAGGGCTTCGACATCGGGAAGCTCCGCGCTCAGACCGGTCTCGTGACTCTGGACAGCGGGTACGGCAACACGGCCGCCTACAAATCCGCGATCACCTACCTCGACGGCGAGGCGGGCATCCTCCGCTACCGCGGCTACCCCATCGAGCAGCTGGCCGAGCGCTCCACCTTCCTCGAGGTGGCGTACCTGCTGATCAACGGCGAGCTGCCCACCGTCGACGAGCTCTCGACGTTCAAGAACGACATCACGCGGCACACCCTGCTGCACGAGGACGTCAAGAACTTCTACAAGGGCTTCCCGCGCGACGCCCACCCGATGGCCATGCTGTCCTCGGTCGTCTCGGCGCTGTCCACCTTCTACCAGGACAGCCACAACCCGTTCGACGAGAAGCAGCGTGACCTCTCCACGATCCGGCTGCTCGCGAAGCTTCCGACGATCGCGGCGTACGCGTACAAGAAGTCGATCGGCCACCCGTTCGTCTACCCGCGCAACGACCTCGGCTACGTCGAGAACTTCCTGCGCATGACCTTCTCGGTCCCGGCGCAGGAGTTCGAGCTGGACCCGGTCGTGGTCTCCGCGCTGGACAAGCTGCTGATCCTGCACGCCGACCACGAGCAGAACTGCTCGACCTCCACGGTCCGCCTGGTCGGTTCCTCGCAGGCCAACATGTTCGCCTCGATCTCGGCCGGCATCAGCGCGCTGTGGGGTCCGCTGCACGGCGGCGCCAACCAGTCCGTGCTGGAGATGCTGGAGGGCATCCAGGCGAACGGCGGCGACGTCGACTCCTTCATCACCAAGGTGAAGAACAAGGAGGACGGCGTCCGTCTGATGGGCTTCGGCCACCGGGTCTACAAGAGCTTCGACCCGCGCGCCAAGATCATCAAGGCCGCCGCGCACGACGTCCTCTCCGCGCTCGGCAAGTCCGACGAGCTGCTGGACATCGCGCTGAAGCTGGAGGAGCACGCGCTCTCCGACGACTACTTCGTCTCGCGCAACCTCTACCCCAACGTCGACTTCTACACCGGCCTGATCTACCGGGCCATGGGCTTCCCGACCGAGATGTTCACGGTCCTGTTCGCCCTGGGCCGCCTGCCGGGCTGGATCGCCCAGTGGACCGAGATGATCAAGGAGCCGGGCTCCCGCATCGGCCGCCCGCGCCAGATCTACACGGGTGTGGAGCTGCGCGACTTCGTGCCGGTCGAGGAGCGCTGACACCTGCCGGTGGGGGCGCCATCCCGGTGGTGCCCTTTGTTCCGGCGGCGTGAGTTCGTTTCTTCCGGGCGCCTGGGGGCGGTGTGCTTCCCCGGCGCCTGACGGACTCGTCGTAGCGGAAGTCGTAGAGCGCAGAGAGAAGCGGAAAGCGGAAGGCGCCCTGAGACGCCGGTCCCCCCACGGGCCGACGACCAGGGCGCCTTCCCATGTCCCGGTGCGGATTCCCCCCACGGGATCCGGCCGGGCGCTCGGAGAGGACAGCGCCTGAATCGCTGTCTTCGAGCAGAATGAGCAAAACTCGTCCTGCTCCAGTGATGCGCTGCGATCTGCCGGGACAACGCACGCTGGGTGGGCCGCTCAAAGCTTCCCGGCGCGCGTGCCCCGGCAACGCACCTCTGAGGAAGTCCCCCAAGACATCCCCAGATGCCAGTCAGCGCCCCCCAAGACGCTGGCCTGACATCGCCAACTTAGACCTTCGAACCCCTTCGATGGTTACGTTCGCATCACTGTGATCTGCGTCTCTTGCATATGTCCCTTAGGTGCGCAAGAGCCCCGGTACGGTGATCGGGGTCCAAGCGTAAGGATGATGCGCGAGCCTTGTGAAGAGCTTATGTGAGGCTCGCGCAGGACTCTAGGGGGTCTCTTACTTCGACTGCGGTGAACCGCCGGTAACCCCACGGGACTTCAGCGGAAGCGGCGCAACCGCAGGCTGTTGGTCACCACGAACACCGAGGAGAAGGCCATCGCGGCGCCGGCGATCATCGGGTTGAGCAGCCCGGCGGCGGCCAGCGGCAGCGCGGCCACGTTGTAGCCGAAGGCCCACACCAGGTTGCCCTTGATGGTGGCCAGCGTCCGCCGGGACAGCCGGATGGCGTCGGCCGCGACCCGCAGATCGCCGCGGACGAGGGTCAGGTCTCCGGCCTCGATCGCCGCGTCCGTGCCGGTGCCCATGGCGAGGCCCAGGTCGGCGGTGGCCAGCGCGGCCGCGTCGTTCACGCCGTCGCCGACCATCGCCACGGCCCGCCCCTCGCGCTGCAGCCGTCGTACGACGTCCACCTTGTCCTCGGGCAGCACCTCGGCGAACACGTCCCCGGAGCCGATGCCGACCGTGCGTGCCACCGCCTCGGCGACCGTGCGGTTGTCCCCCGTGAGCAGCACCGGCCTCAGGCCCAGCGCACGCAGTTCGCGCACCGCCTCGGCGCTGGTCTCCTTGATCGCGTCGGCGACGGCGAGGACCCCGCGGGCCCGCCCGTCCCAGCCCGCCACGACGGCCGTACGGCCCTCCTGCTCCGCCTCGCGCGCCGCGCGGGCCAGCTCCTGCGGCAGCTCGTCGTACAGGCGCCCCACGGCCACCTCACGGCCGTCCACGCGCCCGCGTACGCCCCGTCCGGGGACGTTCTCGAAGTGCTCCACCGGCGGGAGCGCGCCGGTCCGTTCCTCGGCTCCGGCGGCGATCGCGCGGGCGACGGGGTGCTCGGAGGCGTGCTCCAGGGCGCCGGCGAGCCGCAGCAGCTCCTTCTCGTCCTCGCCGTCGGCGGCGTACACCGTCTGGAGGGTCATCCGGCCGGTGGTGACGGTGCCGGTCTTGTCCAGGACGACCGTGTCGACGCGGCGGGTGGACTCCAGTACCTCGGGGCCCTTGATCAGGATGCCGAGCTGTGCGCCGCGGCCGGTGCCGACCATCAGCGCGGTCGGCGTGGCCAGGCCCAGCGCGCAGGGGCAGGCGATGATCAGGACGGCGACGGCGGCGGTGAAGGCGGCGACCGTGTCCCCGGTGACGGCCAGCCAGACCGCGAAGGTGCCGACCGCGACGAGGATGACGACCGGGACGAAGACCGCCGAGATCCGGTCGGCGAGCCGCTGCACCTCGGCCTTGCCGTTCTGCGCGTCCTCCACCAGCTTCGCCATCCGGGCGAGCTGGGTGTCGGCGCCGACCCGGGCCGCCTCGACGACCAGCCGGCCGCCCGCGTTGACGGTGGCGCCGGTGACCCGGTCGCCCGGGCCGACGTCCACCGGCACCGACTCGCCGGTCAGCATCGAGGCGTCCACCGCGGAGACGCCCTCGACCACCGTGCCGTCGGCGGCGATCTTCTCGCCGGGCCGCACGACGAACCGGTCGCCCACGGCCAGGTCCGCCACCGGAACCCGCACCTCACGGCCCTCCCGCAGCACCGCCACGTCCTTGGCGCCCAGCTCCATCAGGGCCCGCAGGGCCGCGCCCGCGCGCCGCTTGGAGCGGGCCTCCAGATAGCGCCCGAGCAGGATCAGGGCGACGACTCCGGCGGCGACCTCCAGGTAGATGGTGGAGGCGCCGTCCATGCGCGAGACGGTCAGGCGGAACTCGTCGTGCATGCCGGGCATGCCCGCGTCACCGAAGAACAGCGCCCACAGCGACCAGCCGAACGCGGCGAGCGTGCCGACCGACACCAGGGTGTCCATGGTGGCCGCGCCGTGCCGGAGGTTGGTCCAGGCGGCCCGGTGGAAGGGGGCGCCGCCCCAGACGACGACCGGCGCGGCGAGGGTCAGGGAGAGCCACTGCCAGTTGTCGAACTGCAGCGAAGGGACCATCGCGAGCAGCACCACGGGCGCGGCGAGCAGCGCGGAGACGAGCAGGCGGTGCCGCAGGGCGCCGAGTTCGGGGTCCTGCCCGGGGGCCTGGGCGGACGCCTCGGGCTCGGGCTCCGGTGGTGCCGGCTCCTCGGCGGTGTACCCCGTCTTCTCCACGGTGGCGATCAGGTCGGTGACCTGGACACCGGTGCCGTACGTGACCTTCGCCTTCTCGGTCGCGAAGTTGACGGTGGCGCTGACGCCCTCCATCCGGTTGAGCTTCCTCTCCACCCGGGCGGCGCAGGAGGCGCAGGTCATCCCGCCGATGAGCAGCTCCACCTCGGAGGTCTCCCCCGTGGCTGTGGCCGTCTCCGCGGTTATGGCTGTCTCTTCGGTGGTGCTGGTCATGTCCGGACTCCAGGCATCGGACCGGACCGTACGGAGCCAGTATCAGCTGGTCGGCACGACCCGATCGGGAAATGGGGGAGTGGAGGGGCGATCAGGCCTTGCCGGCCAGCTCGAAGCCGGCCTCGTCAACGGCGGCGCGCACGGCCTCGTCGTCCAGCGGGGCCTGGGAGACCACGGTCACCTCGCCGGTGGACGCGACGGCCTTCACCGAGCTGACGCCGGGGACCCGGGAGATCTCGCCGGAGACGGAGCCCTCGCAGTGGCCACAGCTCATGCCGGTCACCTTGTAGACGGTGGTGACGGAGCCGGGGGTGTCGGTGTGGGCGCTCATGTCGTTACTCCTCGTCGAGGCGTGTGGGGCCAGTGGGGCCCGCGAGGGAACCCCACGCTCTCCACACTATACCCCTAGGGGGTACCTCACCAAGAGGGGTCCCGGCGTGCCAGCGCCCGCATCCAGCCGACCCCCGCCAGGGTCACCAGCGCCAGCCCGCCGACCGAGAACAGGGTGAACAGGTGCTCCTGCGCGGCGCTCGGCCGGACGAGGTAGCCCGGTGCGAACAGCTGCCCCTCCGCTGCGGTGCCGGTCAGCCGGGCGACGACCCAGAGGGCGACGCCGTGCGTGGCGTCCCCGAGCGCGTGCAGCAGGGACACGCCGAGGCAGGTGCCGACGACCGGCGCGGAGAGGCGGAAGTACCCGTTCAGACGGCGGCGGGACAGCAGTACGCCGCCGGCGATCGCGGTCCACAGTCCGTGCCCGGAGGGGGTGAGCAGCCCGCGCAGCAGTTCCGTCTCCAGCAGGGTGCGCAGATCGACGCCCTCGGCGGAGGCGGACACGCTGGAGAGGGCCGCGCCGAAGGCGTACCCGGCGCTCTCCAGGGCGGCGAAGCCGAAGCCGACGGCCGCGCCGAGCGCCAGTCCGGCGCGCATCCCGCGAACGGCCGGCTGCCGGCGCAGCACGAACACCAGCGCCCCGAGCTTGGCGGCCTCCTCGAGCAGGCCGACGACGACGGACGTCCCCGGCGAGGGGCGCACCAGGTTCGACTCCGTGAGCGAGGCGCCGAGCACGCCGAGGGTCCCACCGGCCAGAAAGCAGCCGAGGATCGCGCTGACGCCCAGGTCACGGCCGTGCCGCTCGTACGCCCACAGCACGAAGACGACCGGTACGAGAAGGCTGCCGAGCAGAATCAGCGTCGGCAGCAGCGCGCTGTTCCGCGTCTCGTACGTGACCCATGCGATCAGCACCCACATGGCGAGCCCCCCACCCAGACAGCGCCGCCACAGGCCCGCGGCGATGCGCGGGTACGGCGGTGGCGGCTGCTGTGGGCCGGGGATACGGGCCTTGGGCGTGCCGGGAGGCGGGAAGTGACTCACGGGGGTCCCCTCGGACAGCGGCTGGACGAGGCGATCTATCCGCACTCTAGGCAGATGTGCCGGGGGGCGCAGTCCGGGTGGGCTCGTGGGGGCATGGGGTTCGGGGCGGGGGGAGCTGGGCGGCTTGGCCGACTGGGCCGGCTTGGCTGGGCCAGCTGGTGTGGGTGGGGCAGCTGTGCTTGGTGGGGTTCGGGCGTCCTCGTCTCCGTCCCGTCTCCGTGTGGGCTTCCTCGGAGCCGTCTGCCTGCGGGGGCCTGGGGTGGTGTGGGTCCCGCTTCCTCGGGGGTGCCGGGGGTGCCGAGGGTGCCCGGGTCCGGGGTCCCGGGGGCGTCTGTGTCATGGGGGCTCTCGGGGCGCCCACGCCCGTGGGTGCTCGAGGCTGTCTGCGTCCGGGGGCTGCGGGGCCGTCCAGCGTCCGGGGCTCCCGGGCGGCAGACGTCCGTTGGCTTTCCGGGGCGCGGGCGCCCGGCCGCTCCGCTTCCCGGGCTTGCCGCCTCCAGGGCTCCTGGGGTCGTCGGTGTCTTGGCGGTCCTGGGGCCGCCGGCACCCTGGGTGGCTGTGGGGCCGCCGGCACCCTGGGTGGCTGTGGGGCTGTCGGCGCATGATCGGCTCCGGGGGGCGTCCCGCGCGGCCGTTCGACGTCCTCGGATCGCCCCCTCGGTCGGGTCGGTTTCCGTGGATCGCCTCGACCGGGGTGGCTTCCCGGGGTTGCGCCGGTGGCTGGTTTCCCCGGGCTCCGGCTGGTTGGCTGCCTGGGGGGTATCCCCGGTCGGTTGGCTTCCCTGGGACTTCCCCGGGGTTGGCTCATCTTGGGCACCCCCCGGTCGGTTGGCTCACCTTGGGCACCCCCGGTCGGTCGGCCCACGGATCACCCTCAGCCGAGCCGGTCGCCCACCAGTGGCTGCAGGTAGCGGACCAGGACGTCCTTGATCTCCTGGACATAGGCCGCGCGTTCGGTGCCCTCGTGGGCGAGGACCAGTTCGAGGCCGGACTTGTAGATACCGAGGCAGATGTGCGCCGTGCGGGTGACGTCGGCCGGGGTGGCCCTGGGCATGAGGCTGGTGAGCAGGTCCTCGATCCGGCCGATCAGCGTGGCGTGCAGCTGGTCGTGCGTCTCGGCCATCCGGCCCGGGATGTCGGGACCGTGCATCAGCGCGAAGAACACCGGGTGCTCGGTGTTGAAGGCCATGAACCGGTCGATGGTGGAACCGATGGCCTTCTCCAGCGGGGTGGCGGGGTCGACGGGGGCCAGTGCCTCGCCGTAGGTCTCCTGCATCTCGTGGACGAGCCGGTCGCCCAGCTCGATCGCGATCGCCTCCTTGTTCGGGAAGAACTGGTAGAGCGTGCCCGGCGAGACGCCGGCCTCGCGGGCGATGGCGTTGGTGCTGGCGGCGGTGTAGCCGGTGGTGCAGAAGACGCGTGCGGCCGCTTCGAGCAGTTGGGCGATACGGCGCTCCCCGCGGGCCTGCCGGCGGCGCGGCTGCTCCTTCTGTGTCTGCGGGTTGTCGGGCACGCGTTATCCCCAGCTCTCCGAACGTGATTGACAAACGCGAGTGGTCGCTCGCATTCTGGAGAAACGCGAGCGATCTCTCGTGTTTGCCAGTCTATTGGCAATGAGCGACTCATGCTGCCTGCCTGCACAGACGTGGGTCACGGTGAAGGGGACACCGCACGATGACCGAAGTCAACACGCCGCCGCGGACGGCGGGGGAAGCGCCGGAAGGGGCGCAGGAGGGACCGCAGGAGGGAGCGCCGCCCCGGCCCGGTCGCTACACCCGCTTCGTCACCGCCCGCCCACGCCTGTCACTCCTCGTGGCCCTCGTGCTCACCGCGCTCGCCGTGCTGGCCGGCAGCGGGGTCGCGGACCGGCTCGGCAGCGGCGGCTGGGAGGACCCGGCCGCCGAGTCGACGTACGCCACCAAGGCCCTGGAGCGCGAGTTCCCCGGCTCCCAGCCGAACCTGCTGCTCCTGGTCGACTCGGGCCGAGCCTCGGTCGACGATCCGGCGGTCGCCGCCGAGGCCCGTGACCTGGTCGGCCGGCTGGCGGGGGAGAAGGGCGTGACCGGCGTCGGCTCGTACTGGCAGAGCAGGTCACCGGCCCTGCGCGCCAAGGACGGCCACGAGGCGCTGATCGCCGCCCGCATCACCGGCGACGACAACGCGACGGGCCGGACGCTCGACCGCATCGCCCCGCACTACCGGGGCACGCGCGGCCCGGTCCGGGTGAGGGTCGGCGGTATCGTCGCGGTCCGGCACGAGATGCAGACGATCATCAAGGAGGACCTGGCCCGCGCCGAGATGATCGCCCTGCCGATCACGCTGGTGCTGCTGGTGATGGTCTTCGGCAGCGCGGTCGCCGCCCTGCTGCCGCTCGGCATCGGCATCGTCGCCATCCTCGGCACCAACGCCGTCCTGCGCGGCCTGACGGCCTTCACCGACGTCTCCGTCTTCGCGCTCAACCTCACCACGGCCCTGGGCCTCGGCCTGGCCATCGACTACGCCCTGTTCATCGTCCGCCGCTTCCGCGAGGAACTGTCCACGGGCGCCACCCCGTTGACGGCGGTCGGCACAACCCTGCGCACCGCCGGCCGCACGGTCCTGTTCTCCGCCCTCACGGTGGCGGTGTCGCTGGCCGCCATGATGGTCTTCCCGCAGTACTTCCTGCGGTCCTTCGCCTACGCCGGCATCGCCGTGGTCCTGCTCGCCGCGGCCGCGGCCCTGATCCTGCTCCCGGCCGCTCTGGTCCTGCTCGGCCACCGGGTCAACTCCCTCGACCTGCGGCGGCTGTTCCGCCGGCGCCGCGCCCCGAAGCCCGCCGAGGGGACCGCCGGGACCCCCGGGACCACCTGGGCCCGCGCCGCAGGCCTGGTGATGCGCAGGGCGCCGCTCTTCGCGCTCGGTACCACCGTCCTGCTCGTGACCCTCGGACTGCCCTTCCTGGGCGTGAAGTTCGGCACCGCCGACGACCGCCAGCTGCCCTCGACAGCCGAGTCCCACGTGGTGCAGGAGCACATCCGCGAGGGCTTCCCGGGCAGCCCCGGCGGCGGTCTCGAGGTCCTCGCCGAGGGCAGGGCCACCGCCGCCCAGTACGCCGACTACAAGCAGCAGGTGGCCGCCCTTCCCGAGGTGGCCCGCGTCGACGGCCCGCTGGTCAAGGGCGATGCCGCCTACTTCACGGTGCAGCCCAGGGGGGAGGCCGTGGACGACCCGGCCCAGCGCCTGGTCGGCGATCTGCGCTCGCTGCACACCCCCTTCGAGGCCAAGGTGACCGGCACGGCCGCCGTTCTCGTCGACACCAAACACGCGATAGCCCAGCGCCTGCCCTGGGCCGCCGCGTTCATCGCCGTCGTCACGCTCCTGCTGGTCTTCCTGCTCACCGGAAGCGTGCTGATACCCGTGCAGGCCGTGGTGCTCAACGCGCTCAGCCTGACCGCGATGTTCGGTGCCGTGGTCTGGGTCTTCCAGGACGGCCACCTCTCCGGCGCGCTCGGCTTCACCAGCTCCGGCTCCATCGAGACCACCCTGCCCGTGCTGATGTTCTGCGTGGCCTTCGGGCTCTCCATGGACTACGGCGTGTTCCTGCTCTCCCGCATCAAGGAGGAGTACGACCGCACGGGCGACCACGACGCGGCGGTGCGGCACGGACTCCAGCGCACCGGCGGACTGATCACCGCGGCGGCGGTCATCCTCGCGGTGGTGATGGTCGCCATCGGCACCTCACGGGTGACCAACACCAAGATGCTCGGGCTGGGCATCGCGCTGGCGGTCCTGATGGACGCGATGGTGGTCCGGAGCCTGCTGGTACCGGCGATCATGCGGTTGACGGGCAGGGCCACGTGGTGGGCGCCGGCACCCTTGCGCCGCCTCCATGAACGGTTCGGTCTGAGCGAGGGCGGCGAAGACGGGCCCCAGAGGGGCGCGGGGAACGGCGCGACCGGCCACAGCGAACCGGAACCGGCCGGCTGACCCGGCGGCTCCCGAGCCACCTACTCTGTGCGGAGGTTCCCGAAAGGAGCGAGCATGCGAGCCGTCGTCTTCGAGCGATACGGCGCACCCGCGGATGTACGGAACGTACCCGACCCGGAACCCGCGGAGCACGGTGTCGTCGTACGGGTCGAAGCGACCGGCCTCTGCCGAAGCGACTGGCACGGCTGGATGGGCCACGACTCCGACATCACGCTGCCGCACGTGCCCGGGCACGAACTCGCCGGTGTCGTCGAGTCGGTGGGCTCCCGGGTGACCGGGTGGCGGCCCGGCGACCGGGTCACCGTGCCGTTCGTCTGCGCCTGCGGCACCTGCCCGGCCTGTGCGGCGGGCGACCAGCAGGTGTGCGAACGCCAGACCCAGCCGGGCTTCCATCACTGGGGCTCCTTCGCCGAGTACGTCGCCCTCGACCACGCCGACGTCAACCTGGTCGCGATCCCGGACGACATGGCGTACACCACCGCCGCCGCCCTCGGCTGCCGTTTCGCCACCGCCTTCCGCGCGGTGGTGCAGCAGGGCCGGGTGGCGGCGGGGGAGTGGGTCGCGGTGCACGGCTGCGGCGGGGTCGGGCTGTCGGCGGTGATGATCGCGGCGGCGGCCGGGGCACGCGTGGTCGCCGTGGACGTGACACCCCAGGCCCTCGACCTGGCGCGGAAGTTCGGTGCCGCGCAGTGCCTGGACGCGACCGGCACGCCGGACACGGCCGCCGCCGTCCGCGAGCTGACCGACGGCGGCGCCCATCTCTCCCTGGACGCCCTCGGCTCGCCCGCCACCTGCGCGGCCTCCGTGAACGGCCTGCGCCGTCGCGGGCGCCATGTCCAGGTGGGTCTGCTGCCCTCGGCCGACGGCACCACCCCCGTGCCGCTGGCCCGTGCCATCGCCCTGGAGCTCGAACTCCTCGGCAGCCATGGCATGGCCGCCCACACCTACCCCGGCATGCTCGGTCTGGTCCGCTCCGGCGCCCTGCGCCCCGACCTCCTGGTGACGTCCACCCTCACGCTCGACGCCGCTCCGGCGGCCCTGGCGGCGATGGGCACGGCACCGGGGGCCGGCGTCACGGTCATCGAGCCGTGGAGCTGAGAGCGGGTGACTGTGCCCCACGGCTCCCGTGAGGCACAGCCGATTTCAGGCGCAGGTCAGGTGCGGCCGCGGTTGCCCGGCCGGGAGGCGACCCAGGCGCGGACGGTGTCGGCGTACCAGTACGGCTTGCCGCCCTCCACATGGTCCGGCGGGGGCAGCAGCCCGTGCTTGCGATAGGACCGCACGGTGTCCGGCTGCACTTTGATGTGCGCCGCGATCTCCTTGTAGGACCAGAGCCTTTGGTCGGTCATGAGTTGCACCTCCCTGTGCGCGCCACAGCGGCGACCGGGGGCGGTCGTCGGGGGAGCCGGGCGCTGCGCCGGCGATCACAAGCCTGCGCTCGGTGAACGACGCAGAGTGACCAGTGGTCAGTGCCTGTCGACACCATGTGACGCACAACCCGCGTACACGGGACATGTGTGACACAGAAGGGGTGTTTGTGACACAGCTGCCGCAAAGGCGTACGCGGGGGCGTCGGCGGGGCGCGTTGCTTTCGCGCCGGTCCGGGGGGAGCGGGCCAGGTGATCCGCGGCCGGTGGAAGCGGGTCGGAAGGGCGGACCGGGTCTGCTGCGTCAGACCCGGCCCGCCGGCTTCCCCGCACGCTCCGGCGGCCGCTTCACCCAGGGTTGCCCTCCTGGATCAGTCCCCCTGGCCGCCGGAGGCCCCCGCCTTCCCGGGGCGCATGATGGCCGGGCGATCAGCGTGCCGGGCCCTGCCCGCCCGGGTCTTGGAAAAAAGCGCACCGCGGCCGGAGGCGAGGAGCAGGCTGGTGGCCTCGCCCGTCAGCCGGTCGGTCAGCGCGCCCGCCGCCGGCAGCCGCCGGGCCGCCAGGAACTCCCCGGGGGTGCAGCCCGTCATGGCCTTGAACTCGCCGCTGAAGTGCGCCTGGTCGTAGTAGCCGCACACCGCCGCGGTCTCCGCCTGCCCGTGCCCGGCGGCCAGCAGCCGCCGCGCCCGCTGCAGCCGCAGCACCCGGGCCGCGGCCTTCGGGGACAGACCGATCTGTTCCCGGAAGCGGTTCTCCAGGTGCCGTACGCTCCAGCCCACTTCCTCGGCCAGCCGGGGCACCGGAAGCGTGCCGGCGTGGCGCCGCAGCAGCGACCAGGCGTGCACCACCCGCTCGGACGCGGGCACACCGGCACGGAACCGCTCCAGCAACACCCGGTCGAGCAACGCGAACCGCTCGGGCCAGCCCGGCAACGCGGCCAGCGCCCCGGCCAGTTCACCGAGACGGAACTCCTCCGCGTCCACCGACCGGTTGGCCAGTTCGTACTGAGGCGTACCGAACAACGTGAACGCGGCCCATGGAGCGAGCAGCACCTCGATGCCGGACAGACGGCCGCCGTGATCACCGAGGGCGGGGGCGGTGGTCAGCCCGTTGACCACGGAGACCAGCGACACCGCGGGCCGGCCGGCACGCGAGATGCGCACCGGCTGCTCGAAACCCAGCAGCAGCGTGGCCGCCCCGATCGGCGCCTCCAGTCGGCGGCGCGGCCGGTCGAGGTGCACCCGAACACCGCGATAGCTGATCACACCGGGCCGCAACGCCGGATGGGGCCAGGCAGGCACGGTCTCCCAGGACACGCCACCCATGCTACGAGCGGCGACGGCAACCCCGTGGCCGGTGGGCGCCCCTACATCCCACAAGAGCGAAGAAACGCCCGAGTCCGCCGGGCAATGGGCAACGGCGCGTCCGGCGCGCACGGATACATGTCCTGCTCGACGATCGCGAACAGATCCACGCCCAGCCGCTGTGCGGCCTCCAGTACGGGCCCCAACTCCGGTACCCCGCACGGCGGTTCGCACATCACGCCTTGGGCCACCGCCGGCCCGAACGGCGTGCCCTTGGCCCGTACGTCCGCCAGGATCTCCGGATCCACCTGCTTGAGGTGCAGATACCCGATCCGTTCCCCGTACGTCTCGATCAACCGCACGCTGTCCCCGCCGCAGTACGCGTAATGCCCGGTGTCCAGGCACAGCGACACCAGGTCGGAGTCCGTGCCGTCGAGGAAACGGCTGACGTTCTCCTCGCTGTCGATGTGGGTGTCGGCATGCGGATGGACGACGATCGTCAGCCCGTACCGCTCCCGCACCTCCCGCCCGAGCCGCTCGGTCAGCGAGGTCAGGTTCCGCCACTGCTCGGCGGTCAGTGTGTCCGGCTCGAGCACCTCGCCCGTCTTGTCGTCCCGCCAGAAGGACGGGATGACGACGAGATGCCGGGCGCCCATCGCCTGGGTCAGCGCCGCGATGTCCGACACGTGCGCCCACGTCTTGTCCCACACGGACTCACCGTGGTGCAGGCCCGTGAAGACGGTGCCGGCCGACACCTTCAGGCCGCGCCGCGCGGTCTCCTCCGCGAGCACGGCGGGGTCGCTGGGGAGATAGCCGTAGGGGCCGAGTTCGATCCACTCGTAGCCGGAGTCGGCCACCTCGTCGAGGAAGCGCTGCCAGGGCACCTGGCGGGGGTCGTCGGGGAACCACACGCCCCAGGAGTCGGGCGCCGATCCGATCCGGATACGGGACAGTGAGGAGGAGGGTGACAGCGACGTCATGGGCGCCAGCGTGCGGGCGTCCGGAAAGCGGTGTCAAGAGCTGGTCCGAATGTCTGGACAAAACATTGACAGGGTTCGCCGTACGGGACTAGAAAGCCGGGGAGAGTCATGACGAAGGGAAGCCGATGGCCTACGACCTGATCACCATGGGGCGGATCGGAGTGGACCTCTACCCACTGCAGACCGGCGTCCCGCTCGCCCAGGTGTCGTCCTTCGGCAAGTTCCTCGGCGGGTCGGCGACGAACGTCGCGGTGGCCGCGGCCCGGCTCGGCCGGCACACCGCCGTGATCACCCGCACGGGCGACGACGCGTTCGGCACCTATCTGCACGAGGCGCTGCGCGGCTTCGGCGTCGACGACCGCTGGGTCACGCCGGTCCAGGGGCTCCCGACCCCGGTCACCTTCTGCGAGGTCTTCCCACCGGACGACTTCCCGCTCTACTTCTACCGCCGGCCCAAGGCGCCCGACCTGGAGATCGACGCCCACGACCTGGACCTCGGCGCCATCCGCGAGGCCCGTGTCTTCTGGGTCACCGGCACCGGCCTGAGCGAGGAGCCCAGCCGTACGGCCACCCTCGCGGCCCTCGCGCACCGGGCGAAGGCGGGCACCACGGTGTTCGATCTCGACTGGCGGCCCATGTTCTGGTCCGACCCCGACATGGCCCGCCCCTTCTACGCGGAGGCCCTGCGCCACACCACGGTCGCCGTCGGCAACCTGGACGAGGTGGAGGTGGCGACCGGGGTGCGCGAGCCGCACGCCGCCGCCCGCGCGCTGCTCGACGCCGGCGTGGAGATCGCCGTGGTCAAGCAGGGCCCCAAGGGGGTTCTGGCGGTCAGCGCGTCAGGAGAGTCCGCCGAGGTGCCACCGCTGCCCGTCAACGTCCTCAACGGCCTCGGCGCCGGTGACGCCTTCGGCGGCTCGCTGTGCCACGGCCTGCTGGCCGGCTGGGACCTGGAGACGATCATGCGGCACGCCAACGCGGCCGGCGCCATCGTCGCCTCCCGCCTGGAATGCTCCTCCGCGATGCCCACCTTGGACGAGGTGGCCGCCGCGCTCGACGCCGGAGCGGTGCTGTGAGGGCGGGCCGGGTCACGGGCACCCAACACGAGGGCGGCGCCGGCACCGAACCGGAACCCACCGAGCCCCCTCCCCACGAGGGCACCACGGCCGCTCCCCGCGAGGGCACCACGGCCGCCCGCCGCGAAGACACCGCAACCGCCCCCCGCGAAGGCGCCGCAAGCCTCCGCCCCCGTACCGCCACCGGCGAAGGCGCCGCAGGCCCCGCGCGCCCCCGTGTCGACGTGGCCGAGCTCGTCCGTGTCCGTACCCACCACCCGGAGGCGATCGCCGAGGCCGCCACCCGTCGTGCTCGCAGGCCGCTGCTCAACGAGAGCGGAAAGCTGATGATCGTCGCCGCCGACCACCCCGCCAGGGGTGCCCTCGGTGTCGGCGACCGCAGGCTCGCCATGGCCAACCGCGCCGACCTGCTTCAGCGGCTGTGCCTGGCACTGTCCCGGCCCGGCGTGGACGGCGTCCTCGCCACCGCCGACATCCTGGACGACCTGCTCCTGCTCGGCGCCCTCGACCACAAGGTGGTCATGGGCTCCATGAACCGCGGCGGACTGCAGGGGGCGAGCTTCGAGCTGGACGACCGGTTCACCGGGCACCGCCCCGAGGACATCCAGCGGCTCGGTTTCGACGCGGGCAAGCTGCTGCTGCGCATCGACTACGACGACCCCGGCTCCCTGACCACCCTGGAGTCCACCGCCCGCGCCATCGACGACATGGCCGCGCGCCGGCTGCCGGTCTTCGTGGAGCCGTTCATCAGCCGCCGCACCCCCGAGGGGAAGGTCAGGAACGACCTGTCGGCCGAGGCGGTCACCCGGTCCATCGCCATCGCCTCCGGCCTCGGCGGCTCCTCGGCCTACACCTGGCTGAAGGTGCCGGTCACCGAGAACCCCGACGACATGGCCCGGGTCATGGAGACCTCCACCCTGCCGGCCGTGCTGCTCGGCGGGGACATCGGCGACTCGCCCGAGGACCAGGTCGCCGCCTACGAGAAGTGGCGCGGCGCGCTCCAACTGCCCACCGTTCGCGGCCTGGTGGTCGGCCGCTCGCTGCTGTACCCGGCGGACGGCGATGTGGCCGCCGCCGTGGACACCGCCGTAGGACTGCTGTGAGGGCCGCATGACCAGCACCGACCTGCATCTGCCCCGGGGCGCCACCGCGAACGCCCGGTACGCCGTCGACATCGACCCCAAGTTGGCCGGCTGGACACACAGCAGCCTGCGCGTGGTCGAGCTGGCGCCCGGCGGCGGCCATACGTTCACCTCCGACGACAGCGAGTGGATCGTGCTTCCGCTGGAAGGCGGATGTACGGTGCGAATCGAGACCACGCCAACCGAGAAGGACGAGTTCCAACTCCTGGGCAGGGAAAGCGTGTTCGCGGACGTCTCCGACTTCGCGTACGCGCCCCGTGACGCCCGGGTCCAGATCGCCTCCGGCGCGGGAGGCCGCTTCGCCCTGGCAGGAGCGAAGTGCGAGCGACGACTCCCCGCCCGCTACGGCCCCGCGCCGGAGGTCCCCGTCGAGGAGCGCGGCAGCGGCACCTGTGCCCGCCGCGTGCGCAACTTCGCCTCGGCCGACTCCTTCGACTGCGACAAGCTGATCGCCGTCGAGGTGATCACCCCGGGCGGCAACTGGTCGTCGTACCCGCCGCACAAGCACGACGAGCACCGGCCGGGCGAGGAGTCCGAGCTGGAGGAGATCTACTACTTCGAGATCGACGGCCCGAACGGACTCGGCTACCAGCGCGTGTTCCCCTCGCGGGAGGGCGGCAGCGATGTCCTCGCCGAGGTCCGTTCGGGTGACGCCGTCCTGGTCCCCGACGGCTGGCACGGCCCGTCCATCGCCCAGCCCGGGCATGACATGTACTACCTGAACGTCATGGCGGGTCCGGGCGGGACCCGGGAGTGGCGGATCTGCTTCCACCCGGATCACGTAGCAAGCACAGGGGGGTACCGATGACGACGACCCGACTGACCGTCGCACAGGCGCTGGTCCGTTTCCTCGCCGCCCAGTACACCGAACGCGACGGCACACGGCAGCGGCTGATCGGCGCCACCTGGGGCATCTTCGGCCACGGCAATGTCGCCGGGCTCGGCCAGGCGCTGATCGAGTACGCCGACGTCATGCCGTACCACCAGGGCCGCAACGAGCAGTCCATGGTGCACGCGGCCGTCGGCTACGCCCGCCAGTCGAACCGGCTGTCCACGCACGCGGTGACGACCTCGATCGGCCCCGGCGCCACCAACCTGGTCACCGGCGCCGCCCTCGCGACCATCAACCACCTCCCGGTCCTGCTCCTGCCCGGTGACGTCTTCGCCACCCGCCCCGCCGACCCGGTCCTGCAGCAGCTGGAGGTGCCGTACGCCGGCGATGTGTCGGTCAACGACACCCTGCGCCCCGTGTCGAAGTACTTCGACCGCATCACCCGCCCGGAGGCCCTGATCCCGAGCGCCCTGCAGGCCATGCGGGTGCTCACCGACCCGGTGGAGACCGGCGCGGTGACCCTCGCCCTGCCGCAGGACGTGCAGGCGGAGGCCTTCGACTGGCCGGAGGAGTTCTTCTCGACGCGCGTGTGGACGGTACGCCGGCCGGGCGCGGACCCGACCGAGCTGGCCGAGGCGGTCCGGGCGGTCCGGGAGGCACGCCGGCCGCTGGTGATCGCGGGCGGCGGAGTCCACCACAGCCGCGCCGAGCTGGCCCTCGCCGAGTTCGCGGCGGCCACCCGCATCCCGGTCGCCTCCACCCAGGCCGGCAAGGGCTCCCTGCGCCACGACCATCCGCAGGACGTGGGCGGGGTCGGCCACACCGGCACCGCGACCGCCGACGAACTGGCCCGCACCGCGGACCTGGTGATCGGCGTCGGCACCCGCTACACCGACTTCACCACCGCCTCCGGCACCCTCTTCGAGAACCCGGACGTCCGCTTCCTCAACCTCAACATCGCGCCGTACGACGGCCACAAGCTGTCCGGACTCCCGCTGGTCGCCGACGCCCGCAGCGGCCTGGGCGAGCTGACCGAGGCGCTGGTGATGCACGGGCACAAGGTGGCGGAGGCGTACGTCACCGAGTACAGCGAGGACAAGGAGCGCTGGGAGCAGCGCGTCGACGCCTGCTTCGAGGCCGAGGAGCCGGACATGCGGCCCACCCAGCCGCAGGTCATCGGCGCCCTGGACGCCCTGGTGGACGAGTCGGACATCATCATCAACGCGGCCGGCTCGCTCCCGGGCGATCTGCACAAGCTGTGGCGGGCCCGGTCGGTGGACCAGTACCACCTGGAGTACGGCTACTCCTGCATGGGCTACGAGATCCCGGCCGCGCTCGGCGTGAAGCTGGCCGCGCCGGAGCGGAACGTGTGGGCGCTGGTCGGCGACGGCACGTATCTGATGATGCCGACCGAGATCGTGACGGCCGTGCAGGAGGGCGTCGCGATCAAGATCCTGCTGGTGCAGAACCACGGGTACGCGTCCATCGGCGGGCTCTCGGAATCGGTGGGCGGCGAGCGGTTCGGCACCGCCTACCGGTTCCAGGCCGGGGACGGGACGTTCACGGGCGCCCCGCTGCCGGTGGACCTCGCCGCCAACGCGGCCAGCCTGGGCATGCGGGTGCTGCGCGCGAAGACCGTACGGGAGCTGCGCGAGGCGCTCGCCGAGGCGCGCGCCGCCGACACTCCCACATGTGTCTACGTGGAGACCGAAACGTCCGACACTGTGTCGGGCGCGCCTCCGGCGCAGGCCTGGTGGGATGTTCCTGTGGCCGAGACCGCGACCCGACCGTCCGCGGTCAAGGCACGAGAGCTGTACGAACGGCACGTCTCGACCCGACGCCGCCATCTGTAATAAGGAGTCTCTGGGCATGACGAAGATCGTCAACCACTGGATCGGCGGGAAGACCGTCGAAGGCGCGTCGGGCACGTACGGGCCGGTCACCGACCCGGCGACCGGCGCGGTCACCACGAAGGTCGCGTTCGCGTCGGTGGAGGAGGTGGACGCGGCAGTAGCAGCTGCGAAGGATGCCTTTTCGACCTGGGGCCGGTCGTCCCTGGCCCAGCGGACCACCATCCTCTTCCGGTTCCGTGCGCTGCTCGACGCCCACCGCGACGAGATCGCCGAGCTGATCACCGCCGAGCACGGCAAGGTGCACTCCGACGCGCTCGGCGAGGTCGCGCGCGGTCTGGAGATCGTCGACCTGGCCTGTGGCATCAACGTGCAGCTGAAGGGCGAGCTGTCCACGGAGGTCGCCAGCCGGGTCGACGTCTCCTCGATCCGGCAGCCGCTCGGTGTCGTCGCCGGCATCACGCCGTTCAACTTCCCGGCGATGGTCCCGATGTGGATGTTCCCCATCGCCATCGCGTGCGGCAACACGTTCGTGCTGAAGCCGAGCGAGAAGGACCCGTCGGCGTCGGTCCGGATCGCCGAGCTGCTGTCCGAGGCCGGTCTGCCGGACGGCGTCTTCAACGTCGTCCACGGCGACAAGGTGGCCGTGGACCGCCTGCTGGAGCACCCGGACGTCAAGGCGGTGTCGTTCGTCGGCTCCACGCCGATCGCCCGCTACATCCACACGACGGCCTCCGCCAACGGCAAGCGGGTGCAGGCCCTCGGCGGGGCCAAGAACCACATGCTGGTCCTGCCGGACGCCGACCTGGACGCGGCGGCCGACGCGGCGGTCTCGGCGGCCTACGGCTCGGCGGGCGAGCGCTGCATGGCCATCTCGGCGGTCGTGGCCGTGGGCTCGATCGGTGACACGCTGGTGGAGAAGATCCGCGAGCGCGCCGAGAAGATCAAGATCGGTCCCGGCAACGACCCGGCGTCCGAGATGGGCCCGCTGATCACCGCGGCCCACCGTGACAAGGTGGCGTCGTACGTCGCGGGTGCCGCCGGCGAGGGCGCCGAGGTGGTCCTGGACGGCACCGGATACAGCGTCGAGGGCTTCGAGGACGGCCACTGGATCGGCATCTCGCTGCTGGACAAGGTGCCGACCACCGCGAAGGCGTACCAGGACGAGATCTTCGGCCCGGTGCTGTGCGTGCTGCGCGTCGACACCTACGACGAGGGCGTGGCGCTCATCAACGCCTCGCCGTTCGGCAACGGCACCGCGATCTTCACCCGGGACGGCGGCGCGGCCCGCCGCTTCCAGCTGGAGATCGAGGCGGGCATGGTCGGCGTGAACGTGCCGATCCCGGTGCCGGTGGGCTACCACTCCTTCGGCGGCTGGAAGGACTCGCTCTTCGGCGACCACCACATCTACGGCAACGACGGCACGCACTTCTACACCCGCGGCAAGGTCGTCACCACGCGCTGGCCCGACCCGGCCGACGCCCCGGCGGGCGTGGACCTGGGCTTCCCGCGCAACCACTGAGCGGCCGACGGGGACCGATAGGACCCCACAGGGCCGTCCGCTATGCGGACGGCCCTGTTTTTTTATGCGGGGGCGCTGCGATTCTCGTACGGCCGCAAGGGCCCGCCCATAGGGACCGTTGATACGAGAATCGGCGATCGGCCGCTTCTTTGCTGCGGATTTCGTAGGTGAACACCCATTGACGCGGCGGTTTTCGTCGGGGTTCCATTCAGCCGCCGGGAGCGGACCAGAGCATGTACGACCAGCCGCCGGAGGCGATAGCGCTCCCGACCCCCACCTCACTCGCACGAGTCGATCGGAACCGCCGCATGACCGACACGCTCCGCCCTGTCGACCCAGCCGTCATAGCCGCTTCTGACACCCCTCAGAAACTCAAGCGGTCCATCGGCGTCGTCGGCGGCACCCTGCTCACCCTCTCGTGCGTCACGCCCGCCTCCACGCTCTTCGTGATCGTGCCCGACCTGTTCTCCAGCCTGGGCACCGCCACGGCCCTGTGCCTCGCCATCGGCGCGCTCCTCTGCATCCCCGTGGCCTTCTGCTACTCGGAGCTGGGCACCCTCATCCCCAGCGCGGGCGGCGAGTACGCCATCGTCTCCACCCTCGCCGGACGGCTCGCCGGCTGGCTGGCCTTCGTGATGTCGCTGCTCGTCGTGATGATCGTCCCTCCGGTCATCGCCATGGGCACCGCCGACTACCTCGCCCCGGTCGTCCACCTCGACCCGGCCATGACGGGCGCCGGCGTGATGATCGCGGCCACCCTCGCCGGTCTGCTGGACCTGCGCGCCAACGCCTGGATCACCGGCATCTTCCTGGTCCTGGAGGTCGTTGCCGCCGGAGTCGTCGCCGTGCTCGGCTTCACCCACTCCCACCGCGGTGCGGGCAGCCTCGTGAGCTCGCTGCAGGTGGCCGGCGAGCACACGCACGTCACCCCGGTCACGGCCATGATGGTCCTCTCCGGGCTCGCCATCGCCCTCTTCGCCACCCAGGGCTTCTCCACCGCCATCTACCTCTCCGAGGAGCTGGAGAACCCGCGCCGCAGCGTCGCCCGCACCGTCCTCGCCACCCTCGCCATCTCCAGCGTCGTCATCCTGGTGCCGGTCGTGGCGATCACCCTCGGCGCCGGTGACCTGAAGACCCTGACCGGCGGCGACATCTCCAGCATGGTCATCGCCTGGAGCAACTCGTCCGTCGGCACCTTCGTCAGCCTCTGCGTCGCCCTCGCGATCATCAACGCGGGCATCGTCATGGTCATCCAGAACTCCCGCGTCCTGTTCGCCTCCGCCCGCGACAAGGCCTGGCCCGCACCGGTCAACAACGCCCTCTCCAAGCTCGGCCGGTTCGGCTCCCCGTGGGTCGCCACCCTCGTCGTCGGCGTCCCCGGTGCCTTGCTCTGCTTCGTCAACCTGGACACCCTCTACGGCGTCACCGGCGTCGCCGTCACCGGCCTGTACCTGCTGGTCGCGATCGCCGCGCTGCTCTCCCGGCGCGGCGCCCACGGCACCAAGAAGGCCTGGCGGATGCCGCTGTGGCCGGCGATGCCGGTCCTGCTGATCGCCGTGCTCGTCTACGTCCTGGTCGAGCAGGACCCGTCCTACCTGTGGTGGACCGGCGGCATCACCGCCGCCGCCACCCTCTACTGGGCCTTCTACCTCCGCCCGCGCCGCGAGACCCGCTGGGTGGTGTCCCTCCCGGAGGACATGCGGCTCGCCGAGGAGGAGCAGCTCGCCGAGGGTGCGCAGGCGTAGTCAGAACTCCCAGGTCATCACCCTGCACGCGTCGTCGTCCTTGCCGCCCGCACTTCGATAGGCGGCAAGGGCGACGTCGTTTCCGGCGTCGACCCCGACCCACATGCCGTAGCAGCCGCGCTCGCGGGCCAGCGCGGCCAGCCGCTCCACCAGCGCCCGGCCGATGCCCCGGCGCCGGTACGGCTCCGCCACCGCCAGCTCGTACAGGAACATCTCGGTGCCCTTGTCGGGGTGGACCGTCTCGACCCCGCTGACGAAGCCGACCGGCCCGCCGTCGGCGTACGCCAGCAGCAGATGGTGCCCGGCGGTGGTGAGGAAACGCTCCGCCCACTCCGGACGCGCCGGATGGTCGAACAGGTGATCGGCGGCGACGACCTCGGCGACGGTGGTGGCCCGGCGAATGTCCATGCGCCTTCGTACCACGGCTGGTGTACGCCGGGCGGGCCCCGTACTCCCCCGGTAGGGGCGGGGTTTCAGCCCACCGGCTCCCTCGCTTGTCAGTGGCGGCCCGTACCGTTGAGGCATGGATCTTCGCCGGCTCTCGCTGCGGGGGCTGCTCAAGAGGCCGCGTCGGCTCGTCGCCGGCGCGGCCGCCGTCGTGGCGCTGGCCGGTGCCGGGACGTGGACGGCCGTCGCCTCCGGTGACACGCCCCCGGTGCACAGGACCGACCAGGTCATGGCGGTGGACGGCGTGCGTCTGGACACGTCGTTCTTCACCCCGGCCAGCGCCGGACGGCACCCCGCCGTCCTGCTGGCGCACGGCTTCGGCGGCAGCAAGGACGACATGCGGCAGCAGGCCGAGGACCTCGCGAAGGACGGGTACGCGGTCCTGACGTGGTCCGCGCGCGGCTTCGGGAAGTCCACCGGGAAGATCGGGCTCAACGACCCGAAGGGCGAGGTCACCGACGTCTCCCGGCTCATCGACTGGCTGGCGAGGCGCCCCGAGGTCCAGCTCGACAAACCCGGCGACCCGCGCGTGGGCATGGCCGGCGGCTCCTACGGCGGCGCGGTCTCCCTGCTCGCCGCCGGATACGACCACCGGGTGGACGCCATCGCCCCGGCCATCACCTACTGGAACCTCGCGGACGCCCTGTTCCCGAACGGCGTGTTCAAGAAGCTGTGGGCCGGCGTCTTCTTCAACACCGGCGGCGGCTGCGCCCGTTTCGAGCCCGCGCTGTGCCGGATGTACGACAGGGTCGCCGAGTCCGGCACCCCGGACGCGGCCGCCCGCAAACTGCTGGAGGAGCGCTCGCCGTCGGCCGTCGGCGCCCGCATCCGGGTGCCCGCCCTGCTGGTGCAGGGCCAGACGGACTCCCTGTTCACCCTCGGCCAGTCCGACGCCGCCGAGAAGGCGATCCGGGCGAACGGCGCCCCTGTCGACGTCGACTGGATCGCGGGCGGCCACGACGGCGGGGACATGGAGAGCGGGCGGGTCCAGGAACGCGTGCGTGCGTGGTTCGACCGGTATCTGAAGGGCGACGCCTCGGCCGGCACCGGCCCGGCCTTCCGGATCACCCGCACCGGCGGCGTGAACTCCACCGACGGCACCGCCCAGCTGCGCGGCGCGACCGCGGGCGCCTACCCCGGCCTGCGCGACCACCCGCGCCGCATCGCCCTGACCGGCGGCACCGGCCAGCAGGTCACCAACCCGGCCGGCGCCAGCCCGCCCGGCGTCTCCGCCCTGCCCGGCCTCGGCGGCTTCGGTGGCCTCACCCAGCTGTCCGCGCTCGGCCTCGGCGTCTCCCTCGACTTCCCCGGCCAGTACGCGACGTTCGACTCCGCGCCGCTCACCGGCGACCTGCAGATCACCGGCACCCCGACCGCGACCGTCCACATCACCTCGACCAGCGACGACGCCGTCCTCTTCGGCAAGGTCTACGACGTCGGCCCCGACGGCGTCCAGCAGGTGCTGCCCTCCGAGCTCGTCACCCCCTTCCGCGTCACGGGCGCCAGGACCGGCAAGGACGTCACGGTCACCCTCCCGGCCATCGACCACGAGGTGCAGAAGGGCCACCGGCTCCGCCTGGTCCTCGCCTCCACCGACCTCGGCTACGCCTCACCGGCCGCGCCGGCCACCTACACCGTCTCCCTCAAGGGAGAGCTGAGCGTGCCGACGGCCCCCGCCGTGACCACCGCCGCGGCGCCCCTGCCCGCCTGGGTCTGGTGGCTGCCGGCGGCCGGCGCGGCGATCGCGCTCGCCCTGCTGCTCACCGCCCGCCGCCGTACGGCCGGCCCCGCGCCCGACCCCGAGCTGGCCGAAGTCCCGCTCGTCATCAAGGACTTGAGCAAGCGGTACGCGAAGTCCGCCGACCGGTACGCGGTGCGCGAGCTGTCCTTCCGGGTGGACAAGGGCCAGGTGCTCGGTCTCCTCGGACCCAACGGTGCGGGCAAGACCACCACCCTGCGCATGCTGATGGGCCTGATCACCCCGGACGACGGCGAGATCCGCGTCTTCGGCCACGCGATCCGGCCCGGCGCACCCGTGCTGTCGAGGGTCGGCGCCTTCGTGGAGGGCGCGGGCTTCCTGCCGCACCTGTCCGGCCGGGAGAACCTGGAACTGTACTGGCGGGCCACCGGCCGCCCCCCTCAGGACGCCCACCTGGACGAGGCGTTGGAGATCGCCGGGCTCGGCGACGCGCTCGCCCGCGCGGTGCGCACCTACTCGCAGGGCATGCGCCAGCGCCTCGCCATCGCCCAGGCCATGCTCGGCCTGCCCGACCTGCTCATCCTCGACGAGCCCACCAACGGCCTCGACCCGCCCCAGATACGCGAGATGCGCGAGGTGATGATCCGCTACGCGGCCGGCGGCCGTACGGTGATCGTCTCCAGCCATCTCCTCGCCGAGGTCGAGCAGTCCTGCACCCACCTGGTGGTGATGGACCGCGGCCGGCTCGTCCAGGCCGGTCCGGTCGGCGAGATCGTCGGCTCCGGCGACACGCTGCTGGTCGGCACCGCCACGCCCGTGGAGGAGCCGGTCATGGAGAAGGTGGCCGCGCTGTCCGGCGTCGCCTCCGCCGTGCGCACCGACGACGGGCTGCTGGTCCGGCTGAACCCCGGCGGCACGGCCGAGCGGCTGGTCGCGGAGCTGGTGCGGCTGGAGGTGCCGGTCGCCTCGGTCGGCCCGCACCGCCGTCTGGAAGACGCCTTCCTCACCCTGATCGGAGGTTCAGCATGAGCGCGCTCACCGAGGTCGCCTCCGGCTTCTCGGCGCGGCACACCCTGCCGCTGCGGGTGGAGCTGGTCCGCCAGCTCAAGCGGCGCCGCACCCTGGTCATGGGCGCCGTTCTCGCCCTGCTGCCGTTCGTACTGCTGATCGCCTTCGCGATCGGCGGCGACCCCGCGAGCCGTGACGGCCGGATCACCCTGATGGACACGGCCACCGCGTCCGGCGCCAACTTCGCCGCGGTGAACCTGTTCGTCTCGGCCGGCTTCCTGCTGGTGATCCCGGTCGCGCTGTTCTGCGGGGACACGGTGGCCTCCGAGGCGAGCTGGTCCTCCCTGCGCTATCTGCTCGCCGCGCCCGTGCCGCGCGCCCGGCTGCTGTGGTCCAAGCTGGCCGTGGCGCTCGGGCTGAGCCTCGCCGCGATGATCCTGCTCCCGGTGGTCGCCCTCGCGGTCGGTACGGCGGCCTACGGCTGGGGTCCGCTGCAGATACCGACGGGCGGCGCGCTCGACACCGGCACGGCGACGCAGCGCCTCGCGCTGACCGTGGCGTACGTCTTCGTGTCCCAACTGGTCACCGCCGGGCTGGCGTTCTGGCTGTCGACGAGGACGGACGCCCCGCTCGGCGCGGTCGGCGGCGCGGTCGGCCTGACCATCGTCGGCAACGTCCTGGACGCCGTCACCGCGCTCGGCCACTGGCGCGACTTCCTGCCCGCGCACTGGCAGTTCGCCTGGGCCGACGCCGTCCAGCCGCACCCGGAGTGGTCCGGCATGATCCAGGGCGCCGCTATCTCCGTGACATACGCGCTGGTACTGTTCGCGCTCGCCTTCAGGCAATTCGCACACAAAGACGTGGTGTCATAGTTTTCTTTTACGATCAATGGATTCACCGACCACATGTGAATAACTCCAGGGAATCCGGAGTAATGCGCTTCTTCACTCCCTTTGTATTCATGCGTATGGAGTAGTGCCTCGCTTTGAGCTGGCTGCGGACTGCTATGTTCTGCATCTGTCGGATCAGAGGTAACTTCAAGTGAGGTGAATCATGAAGAAGGCAGTTTTCACCACTGCGGCGTTGGCCATTGGTGCGGGTCTTGTGGGTGGTTCCGCCGTGGCGGCTTCGGCCGTCACCAAGGCACCTGCCCACGAAAACACCGGCCCGCTCGGCCTCATGTCCCAGACCGATGTGGCTCCGGCGCTCGTGCCCGCGGCGGACACCGTGATGCGGGTGGCCAAGCAGGGCAACCTCACCAAGGGCAGCGCGTTCGACGCCCAGTCGTCGACGGTCACCGGCAAGAACAAGGCGGCCAAGGTCTCCGGTGTGTACCTGGACGGTATGGGCCGCAGCAGCAACAAGAAGCCCGCAATTCCGGTGAAGAATCCGCTCGGCTCCGGCTCCGTTCAGCTCCACCCGCTGAACGGGCCGACCAGCGCCGGTGTCGGCAGCCTGCTCAACCAGGGGTGACACGGAAACCGTCAGGAGTCGGCGCGGCGGAAGTCCTCCCGTTCGCCATGCTTTCGCTGCCATGTGCTCCCCTCTGTTCGCGAGACAGAGGTGGGACCGGAATTCCGACACTCTGATCCGGTTCCGGTCCGCCGGAGATCCCGATCCGTGGGCGACGCCGCAGTGCCGCGGGACGGATCGCCCGGTGGCCGCGTGGTACGGCCCCCGTCCGGCGCCTCGAAGCCGCAGGCCCAGAGGTCGCAGCCGGACCATTCAGCTCCACACCCGCCCCGCGCCCGATGCGTGCGGGGGAAATGCCGCAAAGCCTGTCCGGCCCACTGGACTCCTCCTTGCCAGTGGGCCGGACGCACGTCGGTGAAATCCCGGCACGTGCGTCCGGGTGAACGGTGCGCGGCGACGCTGAGCCATCCGGTGGAATCCAGCGAGAATGGGCCTTGTCCGCGTGACTTTTCGCCACATATTTCGGTTTCTTGCTATGTAAGCGCGGCTTACCGTGAATCCAGGAAGGAACCGAGTTGACCAGGAAGTTCGCGGTCGTCACTGCACTCGCCCTTAGCGCGCTCTGCGGCAGCGCTGGCGTTGCCTCCGCCCACTCGAACACGACGAACGTCACTGGTGGTGACGGCTTTTCGGAGTCCCCGGTCGTCGTGAACGCACCTCAGCAGGGGGTGGTTGTCGTCAACGGCTCGCTCATCGACGGCCGCTGCATCGCGCCGTGGTCCAACGGAGCCGTGGGCGCCGCCATCGGCGGCGCCGCGACCATCGTGCCGAACTCGCACTACGCCGCCTGCAACACCGCGGCGGTCGACCAGTCGCAGAAGGCTCCGTACGCCGGCGGCCTGCTCTTCTGACCCCTGCTTCGAGTCATTCCGAGCAGGTGAACCCCCTCGCAGTCCGGAAAGGACACTCCATGCGTAACAAGGTTACGGCCATCTCCGCCCTCGCCGCGGGCGTCGTCCTCGCGGCCGCCGGCACTGCCGCAGCCGACAACTGCACGACGGTCACCGGCGGCAACGGCTTCTCGTCGTCCCCCGTCGTCGTGAACGCCCCGCAGCAGGGCGCCGTCGTCTCCAACGGCACGCTCGTCGACCTGCGCTGCGTCGCGCCGTGGTCCAACGGAGCCGTGGGCGTCCTCGGCGGCGCCGCGACCATCGTGCCGAACTCGCACTACGCCGCCTGCAACACGGCCAAGGTCGACCAGTCGCAGAAGGCTCCGTACGCCGGCGGCCTGCTCTTCTGAGCCCCCTTTGCGCTCCGAACCATCCCGGAGCAGGGCGGGGACGTCGGCAGACGTTCCCGCCCGACCTGCCCTCCCATCCGAAAGGCGCATCCATGCGTAAGAAGGTTACGGCCCTGTCCGTCCTGGCCGCGGGTCTCGTCCTGGCGGCCGGTGGCGCCGCTGCGGCCGACGACAACAACACCAACGTCACCGGCGGCAACGGCTTCTCGGAGTCCCCGGTCGTCGTGAACTCCCCTCAGCAGGGCCTGCTGGTCTCCAACGGCTCCGTCATCGACGGCCGCTGCATCGCGCCGTGGTCCAACGGCTCCGTCGGCGTCCTCGGTGGCGCGGGTGTCGCCGCGCCGAACTCGCACTACGCTGCCTGCAACACCGCGGCGGTCGACCAGTCGCAGCTCGGCTCGTACACCGGTGGTCTGCTGTTCTGAGCAGCCCGGAGCCTGGCGGCCCGCCGACGCACGGCGGGCCGCCTTCTGTTTTTCCCGAACACTGTTTTTCCCGCACACGAAGAAGGCCGGCTCCGCGGCAGGCGGAGCCGGCCTTTGCGGCCCGGCAGGGCATGTCCTCTACTTGAGGGCCGGAAGCGCGGCGGGCGGCTTGCCGTTGAGGGGGTTCGGCAGGGCGCCGCCGAAGACCGGCGTCTTGACGACGCCGGACTTCTTCACGCCGTCCGTCGTCTGCTTGACGTTGCTGGCCAGTTCACCCGTCGGGATCTCGGCTGCGTTGGGCAGGGTACGGGCGACCGACTTCCCGTCCTCGACGAGGCCCTGCCCCGGCAGGTCCGCGGCTACAGCGGGCGCCGCAGCGCCGGCGATGGCCAGGGCGCCGGCCATGAGCGCGGCAGCCTTCAGATTCTTCATTGGGTTCCTTTCAATCTCGCTTCCGTCGGGCTAACGAGTGAAAGACGCCGCGGGAAACTCCGCCGACAACAAGTTCCCGGAATTCATACATCCTGAATGACCGTGCGGAACTTTTATCTTATTATTCGTCTGAAGGGGGCCGTGTTTCCGACACAGTTCACGGCCTCCCGGAAAAAGACGGATAAGAGGCTAGTGTTGCTTCACGGATCCGACGAATTTATGCCGAACCTGTGTTCACGCAGTCAGTGACGGGTTCGGAATGTTTCTTCAGAAGGGAAGCCCTGGTCATGCGCATTCCCCTCGGTTCCGTTCCGCGCCGTGCGACGCGGTCCGCCGCACGCGAGCCGCACGTCCTGCACGTCACACAGCCCGTGGAGGGCGGTGTCGCCCGGTTCGTGACGGACCTGGCGGCGGCCCAGGTCGCCGCGGGGCTGCGTGTCACCGTGGCCTGCCCGAGAGGCGGCACGCTGACGGACGCCCTGCGCGCGGCCGGCTGCAGGGTGCTGCCCTGGGACGCGACCCGCACACCGGGTCCCCAACTCCCCGGTGAGGTGGGGAGGCTGGCCCGGCTGCTGCGCGAGGTGCGGCCCGACGTGGTGCATGCGCACAGCGCGAAGGCGGGACTCGTGGCACGGCTCGCGGTGCGCGGCCGTCGCCCGACCGTTTTCCAGCCGCACGCGTGGTCGTTCGAGGCCGTGGACGGCGTCATGGCCCAAGCAGCCCTGCGCTGGGAGCAGTTCGGGGCACGGTGGGCGACCCGCGTGCTGTGCGTGAGCGAGGCGGAGCGGCGTACGGGGGAGCAGAGCGGCATCACCGCCCATTGGCACGTGATTCCCAACGGCGTCGACACGAGCAGGTTCCGGCCGGAGGGGAGCATCGCCCGCTCCGCAGCGGGCCCCCTCGTCGTATGCGTGGGACGGCTGTGCCGGCAGAAGGGCCAGGACGTGCTGCTGAAGGCCTGGCCCGCGGTCGTGCGGCAGGAGCCCGCCGCCCGGCTGGTGCTGGTCGGCGACGGCCCCGACGCGGGCCTGCTGCGCGCGCTCGCGCCCGCGTCGGTGGAGTTCGCCGGCCCGGCACTCGACGCCGCCCCCTGGTACCGGTCCGCCGACGTCGTGGTCCTGCCGTCCCGCTGGGAGGGCATGGCACTCGTCCCCCTGGAGGCCATGGCGTGTGCGCGCCCCGTCCTGGTCACGGACGTGGACGGGGCGCGCGAGAGCCTGCCGCCCGGGCATCTGCCGCACTGCCTGGTGCCGCCGGAGGACCCCGAGATGCTGGCACGGGCGCTGACGGCGCTGCTGCGCCGCGGACCGCTGCGCGCGGCACTGGGCGCGCAGGGCCGCGCGCACGTCCTCGCCGCCCACGACGTACAGCTGACCACGGACGCGGTGATCGACGTGTACCGCGAACTGCTCGGCACCGTCGCCAAGCCGGTCCTGGTACCCACCCAGAGCAGGGAGTCCATCACCACATGACCGGCCCCTCAGGCGGTCACGTGGAGCGGCTCCGAACGGGGCGTCGTGTGCTTCCCGTCGGTGACGGCGATCGTGTAGCGGTGCCGTGATCCGGCAGAAACGGAATCCGTGTACGTCATGTCCGGCCGGTCCCATTCGGTCGACTGCCGCTTCGGTGAGGCCACGAGAACACCGTCCCGGTAGATCAGGTACGTCAGCTCCGCGTCGTCCCTGTCCCATGCGGCCCGCCAGGTGAGCGTGACCTTGCCGGAGCGGGCGCGCTTGCCCGTGAGCAGGGGCGCCGCTTCGGGGGCCGTGTTGCCGGGGCCGGCCCCGAAGCGCGTCAGACCCTGCTGGGGTCTGCCGTTGACCATGGTGAACTCGCCGCCCGCCCAGAGGATTTTGCCGGCCATCACGAGCGTTCGGGGACCGACTCCCTCCCCGATACCGTCATCGGTGTCGGGGAACCAGTGCAGGATGTTCTTGTCACCGATCGACTGCGCGAGGAAGTGCCGCCGGGGGCCGTCGGGGAAGCCCCCGCGGGTCAGGCCGCAGTAGTGGGCGTGGGACGCGCTGTACAGGACGCCCTTGTACACGACGACGTCCTGGGTGGCGCCCAGGCAGGTGTCCTTCCAGACCATCGTGCCGTCGGACAGCCGGCCCGCGATGCGGCCGTCGAAGATGCCCGTGCCCTCGCCCTCGGCTCCCAGGTAGAAGCGGTCGCCGTTGCGGGTCAGTGACGTCACCGAAGAGCGTTCCGGCAGCCAGTTCGGGAAGGACTTCACCGTCGAACCGGTCGCGGGCTCCAGGGAGACCAGTGCCTGCTCCGGCTTGCCGTTGACGTTGTGGAAGCGGCCGCCGACGAGCACCTGCCTCCGGTCGGGCGCGGCCAGGATGGCGCGGACCGGCGCGTCGATGTCCGCCTTGAACGGCAACAGCGTGCCGCTGCGTCTGAACGCCGCGATGTGCTTTCTCTCCTGGCCGTCGACGATCGTGAAATCGCCGCCCAGGTACACGGTCGTGCCGGTGGTCTCGATGGCCCGCACGGGTGCCGCCACGGCGGGGCGGAAGTCCCTGCGCAGCGAGCAGTCGGCCGTGTTGAGCGCGACCGCACTGGCCACCCCGGTGTTGTCGGCCTTGCCGAACGATCCGCCGACATAGAGCACTTTGCCGTCGGGCGATGCCTTGAGCGCCCGTACCGTCCCGGCGCCCCCCGTGAAGGAGTGGGCGCACGGCAGCAGTTTGCCGGTCACCGCGTCGAACGCCGCGAAGTTCTTCCGGGCGACCTTCTTCTGGCCGGGCTTGGCGCCGGGCGGGCGGACGCTGTCGAAGGTGCCGCCGACGTACACGACCCCGCGTGCGTACTCGACGGACCAGACGATGCCGTCCGTCTGCCAGGTCGCCAACGGGGCGGCGGTCAGAGCTGTCACGTCGCGCGCCTGCGCGCCGAGAGCGGATGTGAACGAAGCGGCCGTGAGGAGGACAACCGCGGAAGCCGTGGTCGCGGTCCTGGCCGTGCTTTTCCTTGGAAGCATGGAACGTGAAATTAGACATCCGGCCCCGGATATCACGACGCCGCGACGGCGCGCTCCGCCCTTCAGGCCCTTACTGAAGCTCGAATGGCCTAGGAAAAGGAGTCGTAACCCACCGCGGCATGCTACTCGTGCGAATGTCGGGCGAGATCAGGTACCCGAGTTCTGGTACCCAGGCAACGAGGAGGAGTGCTCGTCATGCGAGTAGCTGCCCGAACAAAGACGCAGTCACGGCGGTTGAGTTGGGGAGCGGGGCTCGTCGGCGCCGGCCTGACCACGACCGTGGCATTCGGCATCGCTGTCGGCGCCGTGTCGGCCCACGCCGTCCCCCGAGCGACGCAGGCGTGCACGTCGTGCAAGACGACGACCACCCCCACGACCGGGTGCTCGGCGTGCCAGACGAAGCCGCCCACGTCCGGGTGCGCGTGCCAGACGCCGCCGCCCCCTCCGCCGACCTGCCCCGCAGGCACGACCGCGGTCAGCGTCATCAATCCCATGACCAGATCCGTCGCGATCCCGGGCGACGGAAGCTTCCAGCTCACCGTCACCAGCAGCGCTCAGGGACAGGTGTTCAGCTTCAGCATTCCCACAGCCGACCACCGCTCCGTGGTCAAGGTCACCGCCACGGGCGGCACCGCCGGCTCCAGCGTGTACACCTACGACAGCTCCAACGGTCACCCCGACGGCATCGCGGCGGACGGGCCGTTGCACGGCCCGGCCAACTCGACCGGTCAGTTCGCGAACCTGACCCGTCTCGACTTCTGCCTCAAGACCACCAAGTACACCTGACGGGCACACGGCTGAGGGGGCCCGGGGTGTCCCGGGCCCCCTCAGCGCCTGGGAGGGGTCGGGCCGGAGGACACCGCGGGGGCGCCGGGCGTTGCCGGGGGGGTTGTGCCGCCGGTGGGCTCGGTGCCGATGCAGTCGGTGAACTCCACGAAGCGGGCGGGGCCGGTGCCGTCGGTCACGGCGAAGTCGGCCTGAGGGTGGTTCCGGAGCAGGCACATGTCGTAGCGGACGACGGTCGGCGGGGTCTCGTGCTTGTCGGCCGTCCGGTACTCGTGGCGGCCCACGAGCTGACAGGAGTCGTAGCGGATCAGGGGGCCCCGTGGGCCCACCGTGTAGCGGTGCGGGCGGACTTCGGCGGAGAAGTCCTTGAAGGCGTTGGCGGTGTCGTCGCAGTCGGCGAAGTGGACCGTTCCGCTGTTCCACACGCAGTCGATGACCCTGACGTCCGGGTCACGTACTTCGAACCGGATGTCCTGGGCGTGGAAACGCTGTACCGAGTCGTGGTGCCATCTGACCGGGAAACGGAAGAAGGTGCTGGTGGTGCCGTACTCCGCGGTGTTCTCGGGGCGCTTGCCGGTGATGATGTAGGAGCCGCCGCGGCAGTCGATGGATCCGCCGTAGGGGAACTCCAGGAAGTTGCCCCACTCGTATTCGACCTTCATGTCGGTGAACCAGTAGTTCAGGAACTGGTCCTGGTCGTTCGGGGTGGCCTGATGGTGGCCCGTGAGCCCCGAATACAGAAATGCCTTCCGGTAGCTGCCGGCGACCGTGCAGGCTTCCCAGCGCATCTCCGAGTTGGTGTTCGTGCCGTCGAGGGCCAGCCCGTACTCCCATTCCCCGAGCCACTCGCACTCCGAGAACCGGTAGTCCTGAGCCTGGCCGGTGGAGTAGGAACTGAAGAAGGATGCGCCTGGAGTGGCCGAGCGGAACTGCATGCGTTCGAAGGACAGGTTCGACCAGCTGTCCTCATTGCGGCACAGATAGGAGTCCGGGCCGGTGTCCGGACGGAAGACCAGGGTGGTCATGTTCTTGCCGGCCCCGGCGAAGCGCAGACCGTTCGCGGGACGCGGCGGAGCCACGCCGTTCAACAGGGCATACGGACGGGTGATGAGGAAGTCCCCGGCGGGAATCTCGATCACCAGTCGGCCCACCCCGCCCTGGACGTGGGCGGCGGCGATCGCATAGGCGGATTCAAATGCCTTGGTGTCGTCGGTGCGGCCATCGCCCACAGCACCGAGATCGGTCACATTGATCGCGGACGTCGGCCCCGGGGACGCACTTTTGGCGTATGCCCTGCCGACCGGCAGGGCAGCCGCGACCAGCAGTGACGTCCCGCCGCGCAGAACATGTCGGCGGTTGCAGGAGATCTCGCCATCCAGTTCTGACATAGTTGCCTTCCTTTCTTGAACGGTTGTGCACCAAGGAGGGTGATGGCCGAGTTCACGGAGACGCTGAGGCAACTGTCGACGGCGCAGAAGCCGGCAAAGGGGGTGTCGGTCTACAGCCGGTTGGTCAATCGCCCGGCCGGCCGTGTCATGGCCGCGCTGGCCTTACGGATGGGGGCGACCCCCAATCAACTGACCCTCCTCGGTGCCTTGTTCACTTTTCCGGCCCTGGCGGCGATCGCCCTGCTGCGGCCCGCGCCGGTGATGTCGGTCTGCGTCGGCGCGGCCCTTGCCCTGGGCTTCGCCCTGGATGCGGCAGACGGTCAGCTCGCGCGGATCCAGCGCTCTGCGAGCCTGTCGGGCGAATGGCTGGACCATGTGCTGGACTGCGTCAGGATCGTCACGCTGCACTCGGTCGTCCTGGTGACGTTCTACCGTTTCTTCGTTCTGCCCAGTCCGCTCTTTCTGCTGGCCCCCCTGGTGTTCCAGTTCGCGGCGGTGGTGATCTTTTTCGCCGGCATTCTCACGCAGAAACTCAAGGGGGCCGGGGCGGCGGCGAAACCGGCCGGTGGCTCGGCCTCGGCGCTGGGGGCCGTACTGCTCCTGCCGGTCGACTACGGCACGACCTGTATCAGCTTTCTGTTCCTGGGCAGTCCGGACGTCTTCCTAGTTCTGTACTGCGGGCTGCTGCTGGCTCATGTCCTGTTCCTCGTCGCCTTCTTGGTGAAGTGGTTCCGGGAACTGCATCAGCTCCAGCGCCCCGCGCAGTAGCGTGCTGGAGGTGTGGACGGTGTAGGGGAAGTAGACGACCTCGACACCTACGTCCGCGAAGCGGCGTTCGAGGATCTCCCATGTGGGTGTGCCCTTCCAGTCGTCTCCCTTGAAGACGACGTGGAAGCCGACCCGCCGCCAGGTCTGCAGTTTGTCCTCGTGCGTCTCCACCACGACATCGTCGACGTGGCGCATGCTGCGGACGATCTCCATGCGCTCGGCCAGCGGGATCACCGGCCGCCGGCCCTTGACGCGCCAGGCCAGTTCGTCGGACACCACCCCGGCCACCAGGCGGTCACAGTGCCGGCGCGCCTCACGCAGGATGTTGAGGTGCCCGATGTGGAACAGGTCCCAGACGCCGGGCGCGTATCCGATGAGTGTCGGAGCCACGGGTCAGCCCCCGCTCGTCGGGCCGGCAGGTGCGGGCACCGTCACCGGCAGGGAGAGCGATCTGCGGGAGGTGCGGGTGCCGGTGGTCACCTCGATGACGTACCGGTGGCGCGTACCGGCGGGCACGGAGTCGGTGTAGCTCATCTCCGGGAGGTCCCAGGACGTGGAGGACTTGGTCTGCCGGGAGACGAGCTTTCCGTCCCGGTAGAGCCGGTAGGTCAGGACGGCGGTGTTGCGGTCCCACGAGGCGCGCCAGCCGATGGTGACCTTTCCCGGGGTTGCGCCCAGCAGCCTCAGCGTGGGGGCCTGCGGCACGCTGGTGGGGGTTCGGGTGCCGAAGCGGGTGAGTCCCTGCTGCGGCAGGCCGTCGACCCGGGTGAACTCGCCGCCCACCCAGAGGATGCCGTCGGCCACGGTCAGGGCGCGCGGGCCGACTCCCTCTCCGAGCCCGCCGTCGGTGTCCGGGAACCAGTGCAGGATGCGCCGGTCCGTGACCGACTGGGCCAGGAGGGTGTGCCGGATGCCTTGTTCGGGAAACCCGCCGGGTGTCCGCGAGCAGTTGTGCGCGTGGGAGGCGCTGTAGAGGACGCCCTTGTAGGGCAGGACGGCCTGGGTGGCGCCGAGGCAGGTGTCCTTCCACACCATGGTGCCGTCGCGGAGCAGGCCCGAGATACGTCCGTCGAAGACGCCCCCTCCGGTCCCTTCGGCGCCGATGTAGAAGTGGGAGCTGTCCTGTGCGATCGACTTGACCACCGAAGCGGCCGGCAGCCAGCCGGGATAGGTGCGGACCGTCGCCCCGGAGGTGATGTCCAGGGCGGCCAGGGCGTGGGCCGGCCGGCCGTTGACCGAATCGAAGTCACCTCCGGCGAGGATTTCGCCTTGCGCGGGCACGGCCGACAGGGCGCGGACCGGACGGTCGACGTCGGCCTGGAAGGGCAGCAGGGAACCGTCACGGGTGAAGGCGGCGATGCGGTGCCTGCTCTCTCCGCCGACCAGATCGAAGTCTCCGCCCAGGTACACCGCGCGGTCGGTCGTCTCGATGGCCCGCACGGTGGCGTCCACCGCGGGCCGGAAGTCCCTGCGCAGGGTGCAGCCGGCCGTGTTGACGGCCACGGCGTTGGCCACCTTCGCGGAGCCGACGCGGCTGAAGGAGCCGCCCACGTACAGCACCCGCCCGTCGGGGGAGGGCTTCATGGCGCGTACCGTGCCGGCCGTGTACGGGCCGGAACCGGAGGTGAAGGGCAGGGCGCAGGGCAGCAGTCGTCCGGTCACGGCGTCGAACGCGGCGAAGTTGTGCCGCCGGACCTGCCGGGTGCCCGCCGCGGCACCGGGCGGACGGACCGTGTCGAAGGAGCCTGCGGCGTAGACGACACCGCGGGCGTAGGCCAGGGACCAGACGATGCCGTCCGTCTGCCAGGTGGCCAGCGGATCGGCGGAGAGCGTTGCCGGATCGTGCCGCGTGACCGCGGCGGCGGGAGAGCAGAGCAGGGTGCCTGCGCAGATGAGGGCAGCGGCAGCCGGGCCCGCGACCGCCTTCTTAGGGAGCTTGCTCAGACGCAAGGGAACACCTCGAAGGAAAGGGGCAGGTTGAGGGGCAATGCCTCATACGGTGCGACGGCGCAGCACCTGGACCAGCTCGCTCACTCCCAGAGGCGTACGGTATCGCCACAGAAAAGTACCAAATGCGAACATACCGATAGTCAGGCTGAGGGCGAGTCCTGACGGGGTGTCACCCAACAGGGTGTGCACGCCTGCCGGCACCACCGAAATGGCCACCGCGATGCCGAGGGCACGGGTGTAACCGGCGGCCACGGTGGTGAAGCCGAGGCGGAGCCGGACCAGCAGGGCGGCCGAGAGGTTTTCCACGATGATGGCCGCACCCCAGGAAACGGCCGCGCCGAGGATGCCCCACCGCGGTACGGCGAGCACGCCCACGGTGAGCTGGACCGTGAACGCCAGGGCGGTGCAGGCCAGATGCCAGGAGCTCTTGCCGGCCATGAGCAGCACGGTCTGCGCGTTGCCGACCGCGACATTGACGATGGCGGCGGCACACAGCACGACCAGGGCGGGAGCCCCCTGGGTGAAATCCGGTCCGAAGACGGCGAGGACCGTGCGGGGGAAGCCGGCGATGAGCACGAACAGCGGCCAGGAGAAGAGGACGACCCAGCAGGTCGAGATGCGGTGCAAGTGGTGGGCCTCGGCAAGCTCGTTGACCGCGAGGAGACGGCTGAGCTGGGGTGAGACAGCCAGGCGGACGGCGAGCTGGATGAGTGTGCCCGCGGTGACGATGCGGCCGATGGCGGTGTAGATGCCGGCCTCGGCGTCGGTGGCCAGCGCCGACAGCAGGATGACCCCGACCCATACAGCGCTGATGTCGAAGACGGCGGAGATCGCGCGGGGTGCCGAGAAGGCCCAGAAGGCCCGCCAGGAAATGGACGCTCTGCCCGCAGGTGGCGCCGCGGCATGGTGGGCGCGGCAGCGGCGCAGGCCCAGCCATGCGGCTGCCAGGCCGGCCGGCGCGGGCAGCAGCCAGGCCACGGCCAGCGACAGCATCCCGGAGGCCAAGGACGCCATGGGCACGGCGATCAGCACCCGGAGCACGGGCTTGCCGATCTGCTCCACGCAGACCAACGGCACCACGGTGCTGTATCCCTGAGTGGCGGCGAGCAGGACCAGGCTGACGGTGGCGGCCGGCAGGCACAGGGCGAAGAGCCGGATCAGGGCGACCGCGTCGGCGGGGGGCAGGTCGGGCAGGAGGGTGGTGGCCACCGCGGGCCACAGCAGCAGGGCCGCGGCAGCGGCGGTGGCGGTCACCACCGCGGGCAGCACGGCCATGCGCAGCAGCGAGCCCACCGAGCGGCCACCGTTGAGGGCGAGATCCCCGGGGATGAAGCGGACGAGTCCGGTGTCGCCGCCGAGCTTGCAGACATTGCTGAGAATGGTGAACACGGCAACGCCGGTGAAGATCGCTCCGGCCCCGCGGGCCCCGACCGCTCGGGTGATCAGGCCGACCAGGAGGAAGGCGAACACGGCACTTGCGACGGAGCCCACCGCGCCCCACAACCCGCCCCGCGCGGCGGCGGCGACGGTGCTGCGGGCGGTGGCCCTGGCAGGGTCGGGAGCGGTCGTCCGGGGCCGCGTCATCTGCTGGAGACCGTGACCGTGTCGGGCTGCCCGGCAGGCTCCGTGACCGGCATGACGCTCTCGCCCTGGGGACGGGGCTTCACCAGGCGGAGCACATCGCCGGGCCGCGCCTGCTCGGTGTCGACCACGGCGCCCAGCAGGCGCGCGCCGGAGCAACTGACGAGCTCGTACACCTGCCTGAGGTCCTCCCGCCGGGCGTCGAGTCCGGTGACCACCAGGACGCCGACGGAGTGCTGGGCCATCGCGAGCGCAGTCGCGTGCTCCAGCAGGGGCCGGGCCGCGATGACCGCGGCGGGCGAGTCGCCGCCGGACGCCAGCCGGTCCATCGCCTGGGACACGTCGGTCTGGAGGAAGCGGCCGGTCCTGGCGCTGGAGCAGAGGGTGAACCGCCCTGCCGAGCCCGCGTCGACGACGACGCCCGCACCGGGCGGGCACGTCGCGCTCCCGGTGCGCTCCGCCTCCGCGACCAGCGGCAGGCATGCCGCAAGGCCGGGCGTGTCGGGGTCGGCGTCCACGAGGAGCACCTCGGTTCCCCCCTCCGCGAAGGCCGCGGCGAGGTTTGCGGCGACCACACCGGCGGCGTCGCAGTGCCGCGGGGCCGCCACGAGGAGGCAGCCGGTACGTCCCGGGAACGCGGTGTGCTCCAGGCGGCCGGCCAGGGCCCGATAGGCCCGAGCGCGGTCATCGTCCGTGCGGCCGACCGCCAGCAGTGAGTCGCCGGTGCGGCCGTCCGGGGGCAGGAAGCCCAGCACGGGTGCACGCAGGGCAGCCTGGACCTCGCGGGCCGACCGCACCCGGCCGTCGAGGGCCGAGCACAGCCAGGCCAGCAGGATGCCGAGGACGGCCCCGCCGGCCAGTCCGAGGACGAGCAGGGTCGGCCATCCGGGGCCCGCGGGCCGAGAGGGCGCCGTGGCCCTGCGGACGACGTCGCCGCCGTCGGTGTCGCGGGAGCTGATCTCGGACACGCGTTGCTGCAGGCTGCGAATGCCACCCTGTACGGCGGAGTCGTCGGCGCCCTTGTCCTTCGCCCGCCGGGCCAGCGCGGTGATCTGCTGTTCCATGCCGTCGACGGCTCGCTGCACCGCGGCGTCGTTACGGCTCTTGCGGTCGGCGAGATAGGCCTCGGCCAGGGCGTTGGCGCCGCGCGCCGCGAGCCGGGGAGTACCGGCGGTGAATTCGAAGCGGAGCACCTGGGACTTCGCCAGGTTGGTGACCCGGAGACGGCGCTGCAGCGCCGCGGCCCGGCTTTCGGGCTGTCCCAGGGCGTGCGCCGCACGGACGGCCACGGCCGTGCCCGCGGCGATCTGCTGCTCGGTGCTCATGCTGATCTGGTTGTCGGCGGGCACGCTGACCGTGGCGAAGGGGTCGGAGCCGGCGCGGACGAGAACGTCACTGGAGGCGCTGTAGGTGCCGGCGCCGTACAGTGCCACGGCCAGCCCGCCGAGCAGCCCCAGAAGGGTTCCCAGCACCATCACCATGGGGTGGCGAAGGAGCAGGCGCAGTTGCTCACGGAGCTGATCCCGTTCGTCGAACCGGTCGTCGAAGGGGAGGGAACTGGTCACGGGTGGCCTCCTGCGTGCGGAAGTGATGCATGGGGGATGGGGGCGGACAGCGGCACCGGTGCGGCGAGTCGGGGCATCCGACGCGTGGACGTCGTGATGAGCAGCGGGATCGTCATCATCAGCACCATCGGACCCGTGACGCCGAGCAGGCTGCCGCGCAGAAGGATCAGCTGGTAGAAGGCGAAGGCCGGTACGAGAAGAACCGCCAGGGAGTCCGGCCGGTCGAGGAGACGGTCCCGCAGCTCGTCCATACGGCGTCCTGCCGCGCCGAGCAGGCAGAACACGAGGGCCACGGCAGCCGGGCCGCCCCACAGATAACTCTCGATCCACAGGGGTGCCGACAGGTTGAGGAGCCCGGAACCCGCGTACCGGGCGAGGGCGATGCCGGTGTCCTCGGGTTTGTCCGGCCACACCGACCGCGGCACCATGAAAAGGAGTGGGCCGAGGGCATTCCGGGGGGAGACGCCGTTCTCCCGCGCGTAGTCAAGGCCGGTCTGCATCTGTTGGAAGGCGTCGTAGTCGCCCTTGGCGGTGAACTGCTCGGCCAGCGACACGACGTGGACTTCCTGCCGGTCGTCGTAGCGGAAGTAGTCGCTGTAGGGAAAGACGACGAGCACCGCCGCGAGAAGGGCGCCGACGATCGCGCGGGAGGCACGGGGCCGGCACAGCCGGGGCACGGTGAACAGCAACGTCAGCAGCACCGTGCCGGCCCAGAACCTCGGTTTGCTGATGGGGTTGTTGACGACGACGTTCAGCACGACGAGCAGGGGCAGCAGCAGTCGGCGGATGCCGCGCAGCAGGCGGTCGCCGCCCGGTAGGGGCCGCAGGCGCAGCAGGCTCAGCAGTGCCCAGAAGGCAGGTACGGACAGTGACCAGCTGCGCAGTGGCTGCAGGAAGGCGTCCGACGAACCGTCCGGGGCGGCAACGATTCCCTGAACCGCCTCACGGCTGGTGAAGTACGCGGCGACACCGCCCGGTTGGCCGGGAAGCAGCAGCACCGCGAGTGCCAGGGCGAGGCCGCACAGCAGCAGGACGCGCCAGGGCGCCAGGCGACGGGCGAGCAGCCGTTCCACCACGCCCGGCCGGAAGGCGGCCGGGCGCGCGGCACCTGCGTGTTCGCGTCGGGCGGCGAAGGCGGTTCCGGCGCTGTGGGCAAGCAGTCCGAGTTCGACGACCGCCACGGCCGCGAAGGAGGTCTGCGCGCCGGTCCGGTAGGGCGACGGATAGGTGTCCGAGGAGAGCATCGTCACGGGTGCCAGCCCGAACCAGATGTAGGAGAACATCCAGAAGCCGAGGCCGGCGAGCCGGACCCTGGGCGCGGTGAGCACGCGGGCGAGGGCACCGCCGGTGTGTGCCACCACAACACCCTGCAGGAAAAGGGCCGTCGGCACCTGCCCGCTGTGCGGCCGCAGGACCAGCCCGGGCAGCAGGACGACCAGTACCACGGCCCAGATGCAGAGCGCGGGGACACTGCGGACGCGCGCGTCCCGCATCGGGACCTCGGGAGCCGGCGGGCGATTTGGCGGAAACCTCACTGGCCGATTTATAGCGTCCCCTATCCTGCATATCGCATCAGGCGCGCCAATCCTGAGCGAAACGGACATAACTGAATACTCTGGGCACCTCATACCCCCCTTGACCAGAGGAGTTGTCCATGACCAAGCAGGTCGACGCCGTCGTCGCCGGTGGCGGGGGATTCATCGGCGGGCACCTCGTGAGCGCCCTGTTGGCACAGGGGCTGACGGTCCGCTCCATCGACATCAAGCCCCGGCGCGAGTGGTACCAGGTCCACGAGGACGCCGAGAACCTGATCGCGGACCTCTCGCTCCTGGACAGCGCACGCGACGGCGTCCGGGGCGCCCGGTACGTGTACATGCTGGCCGCGGACATGGGTGGCATGGGCTTCATCGAGAACAACAAGGCCGCGTGCATGATGTCGGTGCTCACCAGCACGCACATGCTGCAGGCCGCGCGCGAGGCCGGCGTGGAGCGGTACTTCTACTCCTCCTCCGCCTGCGTCTACGCCGCCGGAAAGCAGACCGACCCGCAGGTCACCGCCCTCAGGGAGGAGGACGCCTATCCGGCGCAGCCGGAGGACGGCTACGGCTGGGAGAAGCTCTTCTCCGAGCGCATGTGCCGTCACTACGCGGAGGACTACGGGTTCACCACCCGCGTCGCCCGCTACCACAACGTCTACGGCCCGCACGGCACCTGGTCCGGCGGCCGGGAGAAGGCCCCGGCCGCGGTGTGCCGCAAGGTGGCCGAGGCCGTGCTCTCCGGGAACCACCGGATCGAGATCTGGGGCGACGGCCTGCAGACGCGTTCCTTCATGTACATCGACGACTGCCTCAAGGGCACGCAGATGATCATGGAGGGGGACAGCGGCGTACCGGTCAACCTCGGCTCCTCCGAGCTCGTGACGATCAATCAGCTGGTCGACCTGGTCGAGCAGATCGCGGGCATCCGCTGCGAACGCAGCCACAAGTACGACGCGCCCCAGGGCGTACGCGGCCGCAACTCCGACAACACCCTGATCCGCCAGATCTACGGCTGGGAGCCCTCGATCCCACTGGCGGACGGCCTGGAGAAGACCTACGCCTGGGTCTACGACCAGGTGAAGCGTTCCCAGGGCTGAGGCCCGGTGCGAGGACACGACGAGCCGATGCGGATCTTCGTTCACGACTACAGCGGTCACCCCTTCCAGGCCCAGCTCAGCCGGGAGCTGGCCCGCCGCGGTCACGCGGTGGCCCACTCGACCTGCTCGGCCTACCGCAGCGGCAAGGGCGATCTCGAGGCAGACGTCCCCGGCCTGCGCTTCGTCACCATCGGAGACCGCACGGTGCTGAAGAAGCAGGCCTATGTGCACCGGCTCTTCCAGGAGAGCCGGCTGGGCATCGAGCTGGCCCGGCAGCTGCGGCGTGCGAAGCCCGATGTGGCGCTGCTGTCCAACCTGCCGATTCCCGTGCTCGTCGTGACCGCGGCAGTCCTGAAACGGCTCCGCATTCCCTGGGTGCTGTGGCACCAGGACGTCACCGCCGTCGCGCTCGAGAGCTTCGCCGCCGCCGAGGTCGCCGGGGCGATGGGCATCGCCGCGAAGGTCTTCGGCGCCGGTGAGAAGTGGGCGGCACATCAGGCCTCGGCCATCGTGGTGATCGCCGACTCCTTCGTCCGGGTCCACCGGCAGTGGGGCACCGCCGACAAGGTCACCGTCATCCCCAACTGGGCGCCGCTGGACGAGATCGTTCCCGTGGCCCGGGTCAACGCCTGGTCGGACGAGCAGAACCTGAGCGGCGTGAAAACCCTCCTGTACGCCGGCACGCTGGGCCTGAAGCACAATCCCGTGCTGTTGGTGCGCCTGGCGGAGCGTCTGCGGCAGCGGGGCGAGCGCGTGCGTCTCGTGGTCGTCAACGAGGGCCCGGCCGTGCCCGTACTCGAACGCGCCGCCGCCGTCCGCGGGGTCGAGGTCACGCTGCTGCCCTTCCAGCCCTACCGGCGGCTGCCCGAGGTACTGGGCACCGGTGACGTGCTGGTCGTTCTCCTCGAAGGCGGCGCCGGGATGTTCTCGGTCCCGTCGAAAACCCTGTCGTACCTGTGCGCCGGGCGCCCGGTGCTCGGTCTGATGCCTGCCGAGAACCTGGCCGCTCAGCTGCTTCATCAGGCCGGCTCGGCGGTCTTCCCGCCGCAGGAGTCGTCGCTGGAGGACGCCGCCGACTGGGTCCAGGAGGTGCTGTCCGACCCGGAACACGCCGCGTCCCTGGGCAAGCGGAGCCGCGTCCTGGCCGAGCGGGAGTTCGCCCTGGAGGGCTCCGCCTCCCGCTTCGAGGACATCCTCAAGGCGGTGACCGGCGCCTCGGTGCCCTGAGCACCTGGCCGAGCACCCCGCCGGGTGCCCCGCTGAGCGCCCAGCGGGGCACCCCTCACCTGTGTCGCGGGCGGTCCCGGTAGATGCCCTCCAGCCGGTCCACCACCGCGCGGATGGAGAAGACCTCCCTGATCGCCCGGCGCCCGGCGTCAACCAGCCGGCGGCGCAGCGCTTCGTCGCCGAGCAGCCGGCCCACCGCCTCGGCCAGGGCCTCCGGGCTGCCGTCGGTGATCAGCGCCGCCTGCCTGCTTGCCAGTTCCTCCGCGATGCCGCAGCTGTCCGTGCACACCACCGGCGTTCCTTCGGCCAGTGCTTCCAGCACGGTCATGCCGAACGGCTCGTTCACGCTGGGCAGGACGTAGACGGCGGCCCGGCGATAGGCCTCCAGCGCCGCGGAGTGCTCCAGCGCGCCGCCGTAGCGGACCACGTCGGTCAGCCCGCGGTCGGCGATGAGCCGGTTCACCTGCCGCAGCGATCCCTCGTCCGTTCCGTGGAGGGTGAAGCGCGCCTCCGGGAACTCCTTGTGGACCAGGGCGGCCATCTCCACGAAGGCCTCGGGTCGCTTGCGCGGGTGGAGCCGGGCAAGGAAGAGCACGTGGGGGCCGCCGGGCGGCCGCTCGTCCGTCTCCTGACGGGGCGGGGGCATTCCGTTGCCCAGCATCACCAGCGGCGGCGCCTTGGGGCTCAGCACCGCGGTCAGGGCCCGCCGCTCCTCCTCGGTGAGCACGAGGCAGCAACGCGCTCGCCGGAGCAGGGGGACGTAGACGCGGTCGAAGACGCGTGCGGCGATGCCCGTACGGGGCTCTACCATGCCGTGTGTCTGGACGACGAAGTCGGTGCGCCGCAGCCGGGCGACGGCGAGTGCGGCCAAGGACACGAGGTCCCTTCCCGCATGCAGGTGAACGGCCTCGGCACGCCCCATGGCACGCCAGAGATCCCGCAGCAGCAGGGGGTGCATGAGGCCGAGGTATCCCTGGCCCGGGACAACGGTCCGCGCCGGGCGGGAGATGAACGGGATGGCGCCGATGCGTCGAGGAGCCGGCGTCCGGCCCCGCCACAACGCCACCAGCTCCACGTCGTGCCCCCGTGCGGCCATCTCCTGCAGTTGGGTGACCGCCACGCTCGGCGGGCCTCCGAAGGCCGCGCCTTCGCTGACGAGCGTGACGACCTGGACCACTCTCATGGCCGGATTCCTCTCGTGGATGGGGACGCAGACGTCCCTGGAGCGGCGCCGGGTGTGAGGACCACGCCCGGGGCGAGGTCCTGGTGCGCCACGGCGCCGGCGCCCACCACGGCTCCCCGGCCGATGGTGACGCCCCGCAGTACGACGGCCCGGGCCGCGACCCAGCTGCCCGGCTTCAGACGGATGGGGCCGTTGTCGAACTCGAACGTGGCGGAACGGCGGAGATGGCTGCCCGTGCACAGCAGCGCGCTCTGCGAGACACAGCAGTCGCTGCCGATCGTGACACGTTCGAGGTTGAGGATCCACGCGCACTCGCCGATCCACACGTCGTCGCCGACATCCAGCTTCCACGGCCAGTGCACCCGCACTCCGTGCCGGATCAGCACCCGCTTTCCGATGCGGGCGCCGAAGGCACGCAACAGCACCGGACGCCAGCGCGCCGGGAACCACCACTTGACGAAGACGAGGTGGAGGACGGCGAACCAGGCGGCCTGGACGAGCAGGGGCCGCCCCTTGTCGTATCCGGCACCGGTGAAGCCGCGCAGTGACCACGTGGCCTGGACTGTGCGCTGTGCCATGACGCTGTGCCTTTCCCGGAGAGCCACGACGGCGGAGCGAGCGGGGTGATCAGTAGGCGCCCTGGCCGTCCAGCACCGCGCGCACGGTGCGGGCCATCACGGTGACGTCTCCGGCCAGGGACCAGTTGTCGATGTAGCGCAGATCGAGCGCGACCGTCTCGTTCCAGGAGAGGTCCGCTCGTCCGCTCACCTGCCACAGCCCCGTCAGACCCGGTTTGACGGTGAGCCGGCGTCTCTCCACCATGTTGTACTTGTCGACCTCTTCGGGCACCGGGGGACGCGGTCCGACCAGTGACATGTGGCCGAGCAGGACGTTGAACAACTGGGGCAGCTCGTCGAGCGAGTAGCGGCGCAGGAAGCGTCCGACGGGCGTGACCCGTGGGTCACGGCGCATCTTGAACATGTGCCCGTCGTTCTCGTTCGCCTCTTCCAGCTGGCTCTTGAGCCGGTCGGCACCCACCACCATCGTGCGGAACTTCCACATGGAGAAGTGCGTGTTGTGCCGGCCCACGCGGATCTGCCGGTACAGGACAGGGCCGGGCGAGCCGAGCCGCACCGACAGGCCCACGAGGAGAAGCAGGGGGGAGAGAAGGACGATCAGCAACAGCGCACCCACACGGTCCACGACGGCCTTGAACAGCGCGGGAATGTCGCGGCGCAGGGGTGGCGCCACGATGTGCAGCATCGTCAGCCCGGCGGCGGAGGTGACCCGGAGCCGACGCCGGGCGACGTCGACGATGCCGGGCAGCACGATGAGCGGGCAGCCCCGGTCGTGCAGCGCCCAGGACAGCCGGCGCAGTCGCTCGCCGGACATGGGGCGGCTCACCGCCACGAAGGTCAGCTCGGCGGCCAGTTCGTCGACGGCGCCCAGTACGGCCGCCGCGTCCGTCTCCGGTGCCGTGGGCGCTTCGCCGGCCAGCCGTACGCACACGGCGACGCCCGAGGAGACCGGCTCCTCGCCCACCGCGCAGGCGCCGACGACGACGTATCCGTGGTCGGTGCGCTGGGCGAGCTGCGCGACCACGGCGTCGACCAGGGGGCCCTCACCGACGACAAGGGCGCGGCGCAGGGCGCGGGCGTCCCGCCGCGCGGCCCGCAGTTGACGGCGGATCACCTCCTGGCAGACGGCGGTGAGGATCAGCGCCGGCACGAGTGCGGTGAACACCTCGATGGGGACGCTGTTCAGTCCGCACAGCACGCGGAGCGTGGCCAGGGCGCCGACCAGCACCAGCCAGTCCCTCAGGACGTCCCGCAGACCGACCCCGTCGGTCCAGACCCCGGTCGCGTACCGTTTGCCCGCCAGTCCGATCAAGGGCCACAACACGGCGGCGGCAGCCGCCAGGCGCAGCGGGTGCGGCTCCCGGACGTGGATCACCGCCGCCGCGACCGGCAGTGCCGCGCCGGCCAGATCCACGCAGACGGAGAGCGGCCGGTACGAGCGAACTCGCGTGCCTTCGCGGTGAACAGTTCTGTACGGCGTGGAGAAGGGCGCCTGCCCGGACACCGCGCTGGTGGAACGCCCCATGGCTCTCCTTAGCAGCCTCAGTCGCTCATCGGCCACTACTTATATCAGGCAAACTTCACAAAACCATGTCTTTCAGTACATTGATGTGCTTGACGGTTTCCGGTGATGACACCCAACAGGCATACGGTGAAAAGCCGTACTGAACAGGCCACATGCGTATAGTGCGGGCACTACGGGGAACAGAGAGCTGGCGGTCGCAGCGAAACCCGGGAGGAGAGAAGGATGCCGGTATTTGCCGTGCTCGCCCACACCGAGCCCGGGCTGTTCGCCCGGCTCGTCGAGAGACTGGCGCCGTACCCCGTGGTCGTCCATGTGGACGCGCGGTCGCAGGGTGACGACTTCGCGGGGGTGCCTCGCACCACGTACGTCCGCGAGCGGGTCGCCGTTCGATGGGGAGGCTTCTCGGTCGTCCGCGCGATGCTGGCCCTGTACCGCACGGCGCTGGAGTTCGCGCAACCGTCCGACCACATCGTCCTGCTGTCCGGGCAGTGCTATCCCGCCCGGCCGGTGGCCGAATTCGCCGATCACCTTGCCACGGCCCCGTTCCGGCAGCACTGCCGGACGGCACCGCTGCTCGACGGCGCGGCTGCCGAGAGCCGGATCCTCAAGCGGTGGTACTTCGACGCCCTTCCCATCGGCCCGGGACCGGCCTACCTTCCCCGCGCCGTGCTGCGAAGAGGGATCTCGGAACTGGCCCCCAGACGCAGGCCTTCCGTGTTCGGTGACATCGAGCCGGTGTCGGGGAGTCAGTGGACGGCGCTGACCGCCGACTGCGTCGCGGACCTGCTGGGCAAGGCCGAGGATCCCCGCTGGGAGGACCTGTTCCGTACGACGCTCGCCCCGGACGAGATGTTCTTCCACACGCTGCTGTGGAACAGCGGCTGGCGGCACGAGGTGGAGGACCCGGTACTCCGGCCGAGGGCCGGCCGCATCACCGCCGACTTCACCAACTTCCACTACGTGGACCGCATGCTCAAGGGCACCAGGACCCTTGCCGATCTCCCGGCGATCGAAGCCTCCGGGATGTACTTCGTCCGCAAGGTCGCCTCACCGCAGTCGGCGGAACTGCTCGACGTGCTGGACAGGCGAACGTGACCTGATTCCCGCCGGAGGAAAGACATCGGGTGCCGGACGCGAGGCGTCCGGCACCCGATGTGCGATGTGCTACGTCGTACTACTTCTGGGACGCGGCCCGGCCTCGCCGGTACAGGACCGTGCCGGCGGCCAGCAGCGCCGCGCCTGCAGCCGCGGCTCCGATGGTGCCCTCGGCGCCGGTGTGGGCCAGGTGGTGGTGGTGATGCCGGTGGTGGTGATGCTTGTGGTGCGGCGGCGGGACATGCTCGTGCGGCGGCTTGTGATGCTTGTGCGGCGGCTTGTGGTGGCGGTGCGGAGGCGGCTTCTCTTCCTCGCACCCGCAGTGCTCGTCCTCGCCGTAGCTGGAGCTGCTGCCATAGCTCGACTTGTCGTCGTCGCCGTAGCTGTTGGAGCTGCCGTAGCTCGACTCGTCGTCGTCGCCGTGGGTCCGGGAGGGCTTGTGGCTCGGCTCGTCGTCGCCGTAGTTCCGGGAGGGCTTGCGGCTCGGCTCGTCGTCGCCGTAGCCCTCGTCACCACCCGAGGAGCGCTGGGGACTCGGCTCGGACTCGGGGGCGGCCTCCTCCATCATCCTCGCCTCCCTGTGGGCCATCCGCACGGCGTCCTGCGCCTGCTCGATCGCACGCATGGCACTGGCCATGCCCGGGAAATCGTCGGCCTCGTCGTTGTTGTCGGGCACGCTGGCCGACAGCGCAGCGGCGCGGGAGTCCGTCACCGTCGAAAACGGATCGGAGTCCGCGAATGCCCACGGGCTGTACAGAGTCAGGGCACTTGTCGCGGCGGCAGCCACGACCAGCCCCTTGCTCAGGGTCTGTCGCACTCTCGTTGTCTTCCTCTCAGAGGGAATCGGAAGCCGGCCACGGGGCCCGATGGAGGGGGCTTCACGCGTGCCACGACCTGCAGACTGTGAACGAGATATGGACGCCCGAAGAAACCGGAAGACGTGGAATGCAGGGTAATTCACCCGAATGCCGCTCTTGTGGTGCCCGAAGGGCTCATCCGCCGTACAGTGCCTCGGCCTGCTGCGCGTACGCGCTCGCCACGGCCTGCCGAGGGTGGCGGCGGCGGTGGTCTCGGTCAGGCCGTAGCCCCGGGCCCTTGCCCGTACGAGCGTCAACCGGACGAACTGCGGCCGCTGCTGACAGACCGTCGCCACCGTGTCGGGCGTCAGCGCGGTACGGCGCCTGGTGACCCGGCGACGGGGCCTCCGGGTTCGTCGTACGGACCTCGCGCACCGAGCCGCTCTCGTCCCGGACCAGCTCGACGCGCGCACGCGCCGCCAGGTCGGTGCGCTGCTGAGCCTGTTTCAGATCCCTGCGTACGCCCATGACGGCTCCCCGCTCGCGGCTCGGCTGACGCGGACTTACCGAAGAGTCAACTTACTTGTGCGTAGCGGATGGTCAATGGGCCTGGCGTGCGCAAGCCGTGCCCCGAACGGACCGGTCGTTCACCGGAACGCCCTCGATCGGTTGCGGGGCGCGGTGGGTGATCTCACGGTGGGCACAAGATCCCGTTCACCCAGCGAAAGGAATGTCCATGGGGGTTCCACCCGTTCGGCGCATCGCGTCCATCGCGCTCAGCGCCGTCCTTCTGGCCGGTGTCGCCGGTCCGGCCGCCTTCGCGGCCGACTCCGCCCCGGAGCGCACCCGGACCGTGGCCCAGGCGCCCGTCCCCGGTGCGGACAAAGTCCTCACGCAGGTCAACGGCCTCGGGCACTTCGGTACCGTGCTCGAGCCGGTCAGGACGCTGCTCAACGCCGTACTCAAGGCAGACAAGGGCCAGCTCTCCGCCGACCAGGCGACCAAGCTCGTCCAGGCCGCCAAGGACGCCGTGGCGAAGGCGGCCGAGGCGGCGCCGGCCACCACGACGTCAACCGGCGGTGACGCCGAGGCACCGGCCGACAAGGTGAAGGACGCACAGGCCACGCTCAACAAGGCGCTGGACACCCTGCAGAAGGCCGCCACCGACGGCGACGGCGACCAGGTGACCGGAGCGTCCCACGGAGTCCTGTCCGGCCTCCTCGGCCTCCTCGCCTCACTGCTGGGCCTGTAGGACCCCTCTTCCTCCGGGTGGGTCCGGAAGGGAGGCCCGGCGGGCACGGGTGCCGGAGGGTCATGCGCCTCCGGAAGCCCCGCCGTGACACGGCACGCCCACCCGGCGTCACCCGATCGTGTGGAGCGCCTGCTGCTCTGCACCGGTCGGGTGAGCCGCGGGCCGGGCCCTCCCTCGGGGTGCCGATAAGGTCGCGCGGTGACCTCGACCTCCGGCGACACGCGCTCCTTCCGCCGCGCCGACCAGGGCAGTCCCGCCCGGCCGGGCCCGACGCTCCCGCTGCGGCCGGCGGCGGGCCGGGCGGTCGTCCCCATGCCGTCCCGGCACGCCCGGTACGGCACCACCCCGCCGCGACGGCCGGCCACCGACCCGGGCGAGGTTCGCCCGGCCCTCGGACCGGGCGCCTGATGGCGTCGGCGCAGGAGCCCCGGGCGGTGGGTGGCAGCCGTGGTTTCGGGCTCCTCCTGGTTGTCACGGGCGCGGCCGGGCTGCTGGCCTCCTGGGTCATCACCCTCGACAAGTTCAAGCTTCTCGAGAACCCGAACTTCAAACCCGGGTGCAGCCTGAACCCGGTGGTGTCCTGCGGCAGCGTCATGAAGAGCCCGCAGGCCTCGGTCTTCGGCTTCCCCAACCCGATGCTGGGCCTGGTGGCCTACGGCATCGTGATCTGCGTGGGCATGAGCCTGCTGGCCGGCGCCGCCTTCCCCCGCTGGTACTGGCTGACCTTCGACGCGGGCTGTCTGTTCGGGGTCGGGTTCGTCTCGTGGCTGCAGTTCGAGTCGCTGTACCGGATCAACGCCCTGTGCCTGTGGTGCTGTCTGGCATGGGTCGCCACCATCGTGATGTTCTGGTACGTCACCGCGTTCGCCGTACGCCACCGTCTCCTGCCCGCGCCCGCACCGGTGCGGGCCTTCCTCGCGGAGTTCACCTGGGTACCGCCGGTGCTGCACACCGGAGTCGTCGGCATGCTGATTCTGACCCGCTGGTGGGATTTCTGGACCAGTTGAACACTTCGGCGCCCGTGCGTTCCGGGCCCGTTCCTCCGCGCTCTCGTCACCGGTCCGGCCGCACCGCGGTGACCGGGAGGGCCGTCCGTCGGTTACCGCTCCGGACACCTGACCGGACGAGGAGTGAACGATGGTTCCAGAGGTCGGCACAACCCCGGTGGGCGGGCAGCGCGGAACGCCGGTCGCGGGCGGATCGCGGCCAGGGGGAAGCACCCGGCGGGAGGTGACGCGGAGGCTGCTCGCCTCGGCCGTCGGCGTCGGGCTCGTCCCGGTGGCCGCGGCCTGTGAGCGGCGTCCGAGCGCCCAGGACGACGGCCGGCGGACCGACGCCTTCGACGAGACCTACCGCGGGCGCCACATCCGCGGCATCGAGGTCCGCACCGGCCGCCGGGCCGCCGCCGGCCGGTGGCAGGTCACGATCGACGGCCGCCCGCTGCACCTGATGCGCCGCGCCGACGGCAGCTGGCTGAGCATGGTCGACCACTACCGCTCGTACCCGACCCCGCTCGCCGCGGCCCGCGCGGCGGTCGACGAGCTGGGCCCCGACGAGCAACTGCGCGATCTGGCACCGGGCCCGATGGGCGGAGCGCCGATGCACGGGGGAGGCGAACATGGCGTACACGCGTAAGAACGTCAGCAAACTGACCCGCACCGAGCGGCGACGGTTCGTGGAAGCCCTGCTGGAGCTCAAACGCAGCGGTGAGTACGACGAGTTCGTACGCATGCACATGGAGTACAACGCCCCCGACGGTGAACGCGGGCTGCGCACCGCCCACATGACACCCTCCTTCCTGCCCTGGCACCGCAAGCTCGTGCTGGAGCTCGAACGGGCGCTGCGCCGGGTGGACGGGTCGGTGACGGTGCCGTACTGGGACTGGACGCGCGACCGCACGGCCACCTCCCTGCCGTGGACCGACGATCTGATGGGCGGCAACGGGCGGCGCTCGGACCGGCAGGTGATGACCGGTCCGTTCGCCTACCGCGCGGGCCACTGGCCGCTCAACGAGAACGTGACCGACGTGGAGTACCTCACCCGCGACCTGGGCCACCACAGCAACCCCATCCAGCTGCCGACCGCCCGTGACCTGGAGGCGGCCCTGGCCGATCCGGTGTACGACACCGCCCCCTGGAACTCGACGGTCACCAGGGGCTTCCGCAACAAGCTGGAGGGGTGGGGGACGGGCCGGGGCAGTGTCTCCTGGCGCAACCACAACCGGGTGCACCGCTGGATCGGCGGGGTGATGGTAGGCGGCGCCTCTCCCAACGACCCCGTCTTCTGGCTGCACCACGCCTTCGTCGACCTGCAGTGGACCCGCTGGCAGCAGCGGCACCGCGACCACCGCTATCTGCCGGCCCAGCCGCCCGGCCCGCGCGACGACCAGCACGGCCGGATCGTCGCCCGGCACCAGCGACTGCCGCCGTGGGACGTGACACCCGACGAACTGGAGGACATGAGCGGGGTCTACCGGTACGAGTGAGGCAGGCTCCGGCGAGGCGCGCCACCGGGAAGAGCCCCGCTGCGCGAGGTGCCGGCGCTCTTCTCCGTGTCTTCCGAACCCGCGCCGCTCGCTTTGCCGTTCGAGGCGTCACACGTCCCGCTGAAAAGCCTGCGACACGGCAACCGCCGCTCGCGCACGGCTCCCCCGTGATCAAGTCTGAGTCTTCTGCGAAGGAGACGCCCCCGTGCGAATTTCTGACATTCAGCGCTGCGAAGTCCGGCCCGGACGCCTCGTCGAGTGGACGTACAGTCCGGCGACGGTCGCGGCCGCGGCAGCGCAGCCACCGGACCCGCGGCCGCCGGCGTACATCCAGGAGTCGCACATCAGAACCGCGCGCTCGGTGCGCGAGGACGGTCTGTTCGTGCCGACCTGGATCGGTACGGCGTTCGATCTGCCGGGCCGAGCCGATCTCGACGCGCTGGAACAGGCGTTGCGCGGCTGGACGCTGCGGCACGAGACGCTGCGCAGCGGCTTCAGGTGGGCCGGTGAGGACATGCACCGGTTCACGCTCGACGAGGACGACGTGACCCTGCGCCGCGAGGTGATCGGCGACTTCGCCGACGCGGACACGCTGGTCCGTTACCTGCAGGACCGATTCGACGTCGCGGCGGACGCGCTCGGCTGGCCGAACCTCATCTACGCGGCCGTCGTCCGCGACGACTCCACCAGCGTGTACCTGGCGTTCGACCACACCAACGTCGACGCCTACTCCCTCTACCGCATCCCGGACGAGATCCAGGAGTTGTACCGGGCGCGCGTCACGGGTCGGCCCATGTCGGGTGCTCGCGTGGGCAGTTACGTCGACTTCTGCGAGCAGGAGCGGGCGAACGCGGACGACATCGACGACACCCACGCGATCGTCGCCCGCTGGCGGGAGTTCATCGCCCGGTGCGGCGGGAAGCTCCCGGACTTCCCCGTCGATCTCGGACTGCGGCCCGGTGGCGTACTGCCCACCCAGAAGCTCCTGCGCGAGCCGCTCGTCGACGCGGACGCCGCCGCCGCCTTCGAGGCGTACTGCCGGCCCTACGGCGGCAGCATGGTGGGCGTTCTGGCCGCGACCAGCCTGCTCGTGCACCAGCTCGGCGGGCAGCCGGTCTACCGCACGGTGGTGCCGTTCCACACCCGGGTGAAGTCGGCGTGGTCGGACTCCGTGGGCTGGTACGTCGGCGGCGCACCGATCGAGGTGCCCACGACACGGGACTTCGACGGCGCGCTCACCGCGGTCCGCGCCGAGTTGCAGGCCAACCGGTCGCTGGCGCGTATTCCGCTGGCCCGGGTACTGCGCCTGCTCGGCGCGGACTTCCGTCCCACGTCGCCCGACATGTACTCGATCGTCTCGTATGCGGATGCCCGACTCGTCCCCGGCTCGTCCCAGTGGAGCGAGCGGAAGGCGTACGGGCTGATCCGGGTGTCGTACGGCGACCAGGTGTGCGCCTGGGTCACCCGGCTGCACGAGGGGCTGTGGTTCGCCTGCCGTTACCCGGACAACGACGTCGCATACAAGAACATGCGTCTTTACATCGAAGGTCTGCGGGACCTCGTGGTGTCCGTTCCGGCGGACCGCCGTCATCGGGCCGTGGAACCGACATTCTCGTAATACCGGGGGCGGGGCGCGCTTTTCCGTTCGTCGGACAACTGCCCTTTTCGCTCTCAGTGTTGGCACGGCCGATGCCAATCCGCAGTGTTGGGGCGTCAGTTGCGGTACCCCGGAGGAGGCCGCGCACTCATGTCCCCTTTTAGACACGGATATCCGCCAAAGTGGAATACGGCACTTGGCTACTGGTAGTGTTCGTGAAGTCACGGTAGGCAATCAGCCTCGACGTCAGCAATACGTCAAGCAAATGAAGAACCGAGGGTTCCATGCGCAAGCTTCAGCAGGTCGTGATCGCAGCAGTGGCGGCGGCCGGCGGTCTCTCCGCCATCGGTGCCGGTGCCGGTACCGCCTACGCTCACGGCAAGGGCGGGCTTGAGGTGAACGACCTCTACCGCCCGTACCAGGAGTGCAGCCCGCAGACGGTCGCCGAGAACGATCTTCCGATCGGCGTGCTCGGGCTTGCCCAGACCCTGGACACCACCTGCGGCCAGTTCAACAACGCCTTCTCTGGCTGAGATCGACGGCGTCATCACGTGCGACGCCTTCCGCGGAACCCTTCGGGTCGCTCCCCGAAGGGTTCCCTTCACGCCCGGCCGGTTGCCCCGGGCTCGAAGACCAAGACAGGGCGAAGGCAGGGGCCGGCGCGGACGGTTGGCGGCGCGCGGTGCCCGGCGCCCCTCACAAAGGAAACGCAGCACATGTTCAGCACGAAGAAGATCGCGGCTGTCTCGGGGCTCATCGGCGGCCTCGCCGTGGCCTGCGCCGGCGTGGCCCAGGCGCACACCGTACGGGGTCCGGGTACGTGCACGCGGGACATCCTGGGCAACGTCACCTGCATCCAGCGGATCGAAGGTGAGATCCCCGAGAACGGCCAGATCCCCCACTACGACAACTGCCTGCCGACGCAGCCCTTCACGGTGCCCGCCGCCCTGGGAGGCGGGTCGATGAAGATCGGGCCCCAGGTGACCTGTTCCAACACGACATCGGGAGCGCCCGACAGGGCTGACGGGAACAAGGAGTTCTCCGGTCTGGTCTGAGCCTTCGGGGCGGAATCCTGCGGTGCATGCCGTGCGGTGAGCCGACACGACGTATGGAGCGAAGATCCCAAATTGCTACGGACTGTGTGTATAAGCTCACAGCAAGTAGTCAAACCAGGGCTGTCCGCCCGGGTAAGAAAGGGTCAACCATGCGTAAGTTTCAGCGTGCTGCGGTCGTAGCGGCAGCGGTTGCGGGGCTGTCCACCCTTGGCGTCGGCGTCAGCTTCGCCGGTGGTCAGGGCCAGGAGGAGGTCGCCCCTCCGTCGATCACCGCTGTGGCCAACTCGTCGGCCAACGCCGTGGCCACGTGGGGTGGTTTCGACGAGGGGAAGAAGGGTGAGCACAAGGAGGGCGGGGAGGAAGGCTACGGCCAGTACGCCGCTCCGAGTGACGCCCAGTAATACAGCACGATAGGCACATCGTAAGAACTCGGACGCTCCTGTCCCGGACCAACTCGGCTTGTTCACCGGTGTGCTGAGTGACACCCCCATGCGAAGGCAGCCCGGACGCGCGGCAGATCCCCCAGGGAGCGCGTCCGGGCTGCGCCAATTGCCGGCGCCGGCTCGTCTCCTGCACTCAACTGCAAAGGAACGCAAACATGTTCACTCGACAGAAGGTCGTGACCATCTCGGGTCTCGTCGGAAGTCTCGCCGTGATCTGCGCCGGTGCCGCACACGCGCACGCCGATGAACCCAGGGGCGCGTGCAGGAAGACCGCCACGGGCGTCGTCTGCATCCGCAAGAGCGACATCCGCACCGACCACCGCGGCAAGCACGTCATCGACCAGACGCAGGACTGCTCGACGGCCGACCGTTCGCGCGTGGTGTTTCCCGACGACGAACTGCTGGACGGCGGAACCGCGAAGGTCGGGGCGGTAGTGGACTGCTCCAACCATGTGAAGCTGCCCAAGGGCTTCAAGAAGCCTCGGTTCGACACGCCTCGCATCGCGTTCTGATGGGCGACCGGCACGGGCCGGACCGGGATCATTCCCGGTCCGGCCTTTCCGTTTTCTGGCCCCTTGTTCCGGCTTTCTGATCGGCTGTGACGGCTTTCCGGTCCGCCGCTCCGGTGCGGCTTTCTGCTCCGCTATCTCGGGCCTCCTGGCCCGGCATTTCCCCTTGCCGGTCCGGCACTTCGGCTTCCTGGTCCGGTACTTCGGCTTGTCTGGTGCGCGGAGCCGTCCGCCGACATGGCTGTCCCCGGTGTCCCGGCCTGTGGCCGGGACACCGGGGACGGAGGGGGCCGGGCCTACTTGCCGACGTTGTTGTTGCAGCCCATGGTCGAGCCGAGGGTCGACTGCTGGGCGCCGGCGTTGCCTTCGCCGTTCAGCAGGTTGCCGCCCAGGCCGTTGGCGATGCCGACCTCGCCGAGGACGTCGGCGTTGAGGTCGTGGGACCTGCAGGTCGTGCTCTGCAGGACGCTGAAGCGGGGGCCGTTCCCGCCCTTGCCCCACCCCTGGTCGGCGTGGGCGGCGCCGGCGCTCAGGAGTCCGACGCTCCCGAGGGCGGCAACCAGGACGGCAGCCTTGCGCAGCTTGTGCATGTCTACTCCGGTGGAAGTGAAAGTGGTGGATGCGATCTACGAGAGATCGACTTCGTGCGGTAATGGAGGCTAATAGGAAATATCCGAAGACAACCAACGACGCGCCGAATTACGAATTGTTGTCACCCTGAATGCTCACAGGCGCACAAAAAAGGTCCCGGCAACCCGCCCGTGGCGCGGGGCCGGGTCCAATTGCTTCGGTGGTGGCCCGTAAGGGCGGTAGGAAGTGGGAAAGTA
>NZ_JBEPBF010000051.1:0-62557 GCF_040298985.1 Streptomyces sp. NPDC001093
CGCCCGCGCCGCCGCCGTCAAGGCGCCCCCGCCGGAGGCCGGCCTGGTCGCCAGCTGGTCCCGCCCGCGTCCCGGCGTCGCCGGCACAGACCCTGCCGTAGGCCCTGCCGTACCGTCCGCCCCGCCCCAGCCCCCCGAGACCGCGAGCGGCTGGCGGCCCTGGCGGTTCCGCATGTCCAACGAGGTCTGGGGCACCCCCTCGGTCGACGGCGACCTGGTCTACGTCACCTCCTTCGAGGTGCACGCCCTGGACGTGGCCACCGGCCGGCGCCGCTTCAAGACGCGGGACGTCGCCTGGTCCATGGCGGTGGCGGACGGCCGTATCCACGCCTCCGACGGCCCGACCCTGTTCGCCCTGGACGCCCGCGAGGGCAGCGACCTGTGGCGGCTGTCCACGGACGCCTGGGTGTACTCCCTGCACGCCGACCACGGCACGGTCGTCACCGGCACCCGGGGCGGCGGCGTGCAGGCCTGGGAGGCCGCGCACGGGCAGAAGCTGTGGGAGATCAGCGGCTGCCAGACCGACTTCGAGTCCCCCGAGGCGGGCCCGCTCGTCCACGACGGCACGGTCTACGTCTGGCAGGACGCCCGCCTGCGTGCCCTGGAGGCCCGCACGGGCGAGGAGCGCTGGTCGTACCCGGTCGGTGACGCGGCCGCCTGTGGCGGCGTGCCGGTCCGCCTGACCCCCGCCGCCGACGGGTACGTCTACGTCTCCGCCGGCACCCGCGTCCTCGCCATCGAGGCGGCGAGCGGCATGGTCCGCTGGCACTTCGAGGCCCCCGCGGTCTTCCTCAGCCCGCCGGCCTTCGCCCCGGGCCCGGCGGTGACGGGCGGCGGCGTCTACCTGGCGGACTACCTGGGCACCGTCTACGCCCTCGACGCCACCGACGGCCGCGACCGCTGGCGCATCGCCACCGAGGCCCGCTCCTCCATCGAGCCGGTCCTCGTCGCGGCCGGCCATGTCCACGTCGGCAGCGGCAAGGGCCTGTACACCCTGGACGCGGTCACCGGCACGCCCAAATGGCGCTTCCAGGCGGGCGGCGACGTCGTGGGCGCTCCCGCGGTGGCGGAGGGCCGTATCCACTTCGGCTCGACGGACCACCTGCTCTACACCCTGAAGTCCGACGACGGCCGCCTGCGCTGGAAGCTCGCGACCGGCGGCGAGATCACCGGCTCCCCGGTGGTCAAGGACGGCGTGGTGTACGCCTGCAGCAAGGACCGGTGCGTGTACGCGCTGGACGCGGAGAAGGGGACGGGCACGGCCCGCACGGCGTGAGGGGCACGCCGGGGACTGAGTGACGGCCGTCGTACCGGTGTGTCACGGAAGGGCTCCAGACGGCGGCCGTCCCAGGCCTGACGCTACCCCGGGTGCGGGTTCCGCGCCATGCGGTCACTCACCGTGTCCGCGGCTCGGTGCGGTCCCTGTTCCTGAACAGCTCCGCCTGCCGTTCGACCGGCAGACTGCCGAGGGCGATGAGGGACGGGGCCTGGGCGAACGCCTGGGCCAGGGCCGCCTCCCGGGCCGCCCACAGCGCCCGCACGGTCCCCTGCACCCCCTGCGGCGGATACCCGGCAACGACCGCGGCGCAGCGCACGGCGCCCGCCAGCGCCCCGCCCTCCTCCGTGACCTCCGACACGAGCCCGATCTCATGGGCCCGCCGGGCGGAGATCCGCTCGGCGTTCCCCATGAGCGCCATCCGGGCCGCCTCCCCGTACGGCATCCGCGCCGCCATCAGCATCGACTCGTAGGCGCTGACCATGCCGTACGAGGTGTGCGGATCGAAGAAGACGGCCGTCGGATCGGCGACGACGAACTCGCACTCGCCCAGCAGATAGAAGGCACCCCCGCAGGCCATCCCGCGCACGGCGGCCACGACCGGCTTCCACAGGTCGTTCGCCTTGGGCCCGACCGTCAGCAACGGATCGTCCTGCATGTACGGCGACGAGGGCTGCGGCACGACGACGTCCCGGTCGATCCCGGTACAGAACGCCCGCTCCCCGCCCCCGGTGAGCACCACGGCCCGCACCGAGTCGTCGAACCGCAACGCCCGCCAGACACCGGTGAGTTCGCGGGCCATGTCCAGGTCGATGGCGTTGAGCCGGTGCGGCCGGTCGAGGGTGACGACGGCGACCCCGCTGTCCTTGTCGGTGTCGACCCGTACGGCGCTCACGCCGGCACCCACTGCGGCAGCCCGCCGTCACCGAAGACGACATGCACCCGGGCGCCGATCCTGGGGCTCTGCGGATCAAGGGAGTCGAGGGGCGCACCGGCGCGGGCGACCAGATTCCCGACCAGCCGGATCCGGGGGCAGTCCTCCAGCTCCACCACGACGACGTTGTACGGCGCCTGCGCCGCGTAGTCGGGCAGCAGCGGCGGATGCGGCACGACGTAGGACCAGATCCGGCCGCGCCCGCTGGTGAGCCGCCACTCGCTCGCGAAGGACTGGCAGTGCGGGCAGCACGGGCGGGGCGGGAAGCGGGGTTCGTGGCAGTCGCCGCAGACCTGGACGCGCAGTTCGCCACGGGCGGCGTACTCCCAGAAGGGCGCGCCGTCGGTGTCGGTGACGGGGTTCAGCATGATCAGCTCCTCAGCAGGAGAGCGGAGGTGGGCACGCCCTCGCCGGCCGTGACCAGGCAGGTGGCGGCGCCGGGCACCTGGGCGGTGCTGGTCCCGCGCAGTTGCCTCACCCCTTCGTTGATGAGGTTGAAGCCGTGGACGTAGGCCTCGGAGAGCCCGCCCCCGCCGGTGTTGAGGGGCAGCCGCCCGCCGATCTCCAGGGCGCCTCCCTCGGTGAAGGCCCCTCCTTCCCCGCGCCCGCAGAAGCCGTAGCCCTCCAGCGAGAGCGGTATGAGGACGCTGAAGGCGTCATAGATCTGCGCCACGTCCACGTCCTCCGGCGTGAAGTCGGCGTGCTTCCACAGATGCCGGGCGGCGGTCCAGGCGGGGCCGGTGAGGGGGTCGTCGTTCCAGTAGTTGACCATGCCGTGGTGCTGGGCGGGCAGCCCCTGGGCGGCGGAGTGGACGTACACGGGCCGGGTACGGCAGTCCCGGGCGCGCTCCTTGGACACGAGGACACAGGCGAGGGCCCCGTCCGTCTCCAGACAGTTGTCGAAGAGGCACAGCGGCTCGCTGATCCAGCGCGAGGTCATGTACATCTCGCGGGTCAGCGGCCGTTCGTACATCACGGCGGCCGGGTTCTGGTTGGCCCGGTTCCGGCAGGCGAGGGCGACGTTGAAGAGGTGATCGCGGGTGGCGCCGTACTCGTGCAGGTACCGCCGCGCCAGCATGGCGATCTCGTCGACGGGCCGCAGGAGGCCGAAGGGCCGCGTCCACTGGGCCGGGGTGGGGAGCTGGACGCGGGTGTCGGTCCACGGCCGCGGCCCGGACCCCCGTTTCCGCGACCGCCAGGCGACCCCGACGGTGGCCTGCCCGCAGGCGATGGCGGCGGCGAGGTGCGCGACGGTCGCACAGGAGCCGCCCCCGCCGTACCCCACCTTGCTGAAGAAGGTCAGATCCCCGAACCCGACGGCCTTGGCGAGCTCGACCTCGTCGGTCTCCTCCATGGTGTAGGAGGCGAGTCCGTCGACCTCACCGGGCGCGATCCCCGCGTCCTCCAGCGCGGCGAGCACGGCCCGGCAGGCGAGCGTCTTCTCGTCCTCCGGAAGATGCCTGGCGAACGAGGTCTGCCCGATCCCGACGATGGCGGTGGCGTCCTTGAGCCCGGCTGCTGCCACAGCGTCCTCCCCCTCCTCAGCATCCTGACAGTCCGTCAGATTACAGCTAATCTGACGGACGGTCAGCTACGCGGTACAGGGGGCCTGTGATGAGCGACTGCGACTGGGACACCATCCCCGGCCTGGTCCGGTGGTCGGCCGAGCGGTACGCGGACACGGAGGCGGTGGTCGAGGGCCGCACCAGGATCACGTACGCCGAACTCGGCGCCCGGGTCGAGCGCGCCGCGGCGGCCTGCCTGGCGAGCGGGGTGCGGGCCGGCGACCGGGTGGCGGTCTGGGCCCCCAACTCCCTGGACTGGATCGTGTCTGCCCTCGGCGCGGTGACGGCGGGCGCGGTCCTGGTCCCGCTGAACACCCGCTTCAAGGGCGCCGAGGCGGCGGACGTACTGCGCCGCAGCGGGGCCCGGCTGCTGTTCGTGACGGGCACGTTCCTGGGCACCTCGTACGTGGCGAGCCTGCGCCGGGCGGCGGGGGAGGGGGTGGCGGACGGCCGGGCGCCGCTGCCCGGACTGCCGGAACTGGAGGAGGTGGTGGTCCTGTCGGAGGACGCGCCCCCGGACTTCCGCACCTGGAAGGACTTCCTGGCGGGCGGAGAGGGCGTGGGTGCGCCCGAAGTGGAATCGCGGCGGAGGGAGTTGGATGCTTCGGCGCCGTCGGACATCATCTACACGTCGGGCACGACGGGCCGCCCCAAGGGCGCGATGATCACGCACACCCAGACCCTCCGGGCGTACGAGATCTGGGCGGACCTGGCCGGGTTGCGGGCCGGCGACCGCTACTTGATCATCAACCCCTTCTTCCACACCTTCGGCTACAAGGCCGGGGTGATCGCCTGCCTGATGCGCGGGGCGACGATGATCCCTCAGCCGGTGTTCAACGTGGAGACGGCACTGGCGAACATAGCGGCGGAACGCATCTCGGTCCTCCCCGGCCCACCCACCCTCCACCAGTCCCTCCTGGACCACCCGTCCCGGGACGCGTACGACCTCTCGGCGCTGCGCCTGGTGGTGACGGGCGCCGCGGTCGTGCCGCTCCGCCTGGTGGAACGCCTGCGCGGCGAACTGGGCGTGGACACGGTCCTCACGGCGTACGGCCTGTCGGAGGCGAGCGGCATCGTCACGATGTGCCGGCGCGGCGACGCCCCGTCGGTCATCGCGTCCACGTCGGGCCGGCCGATCCCGGGAACGGAGCTACGACTGGTGGACGCGACGGGCGCGCCGGTACGACCCGGCGAGGCGGGCGAGATCCTGGTCCGCGGCTTCAACGTCATGCGCGGCTACTACGAGGACGCGGCGGCGACGGCGGAGGCGATCGCTCCCGACGGCTGGCTGCGCACGGGCGACGTGGGTGTCCTGGACGCGACGGGCAACCTGCGCATCACGGACCGCATCAAGGACATGTTCATCGTCGGCGGCTTCAACGCCTACCCGGCGGAGATAGAGCAGTCGCTCGCCCTCCACCCGGATGTCCGGGAGGCGGCGGTGATCGGCGTACCGGACGCGCGGCTGGGGGAAGTCGCCAAGGCCTTCGTGGTCCGCCGCCCCGGCTCGGTCCTGACCTCGGACGACCTGATCGCCTGGTCCCGCCGCGAGATGGCGAACTACAAGGTGCCGAGGTCGGTGGAGTTCGTGGGCGAGCTCCCGCGGAACGCGAGCGGGAAGGTGGTGAAGGGGGTTTTGCGGGGGAGGGGGTGAGGGGGAGGGGGCTGGACCGAGCCGGTGTCGATGGGTTGCCGTGGGGCCGCCCGCTTCTTCGGCCAGTGTCGTGCTTCCGCGAGGTGCGTCAAGGGCGCTGCGTTCCGCTGCGCTCCACTCCGCGTCGGCTTCGCCGATGGCCCTCCGGTCCACCCTTGACCCACCTCGCTCCAGCACGGGGAAGAAGCGAGCGGGCAGCCCGGGGAAAGTGGCCGGCTTGCCGGGGTCGGGCCGTTACGTCGGCTGCGTTCGCGTCGTCGGCTGTGGGGTGCGCGGTCGCGTCTCGCCTGCACGCCGGGCCGGCCAAGCGGCTCGCGGTGAGTGGGTGGGTGCGCGGTCGCGGGGTAGGGGGCACGCCGGGTGGGGTCGGCGGCGCTCGGCGGCTCGGCAACTGGGCCCTTCGGGATGCGACTTGAGTGGCTGGCGTGACCCCAAGAGCGCCCCTTCTGCCACACCAGCCCCAGGGGCCACGGTAAGCCGAGCAATCGGCAGACTTGGGCCAGCCTGGGAGCCAGCCTGGGAGAGCTGACCCGCCGTCCGCTGAGGACGAGAGTGCCCAAAGATGCCAATCCTCCGCCGTCCTCACGTTCGGGGGCCCTCAGGTGCAGATGCCAGGATCCCGCGCCGCCAGGCCGACCTTCACGGGCTGGGATCCCCCCAACTCGCCGAGCCGACCGGGCGTGCCGCCGCCGGGCTGGTGCGCCGCCCCGCTCCTCCCGTAAGCCGCCAACCGCGCCCGGCGTGCAGGCGAGGCGCGGTCGCGCCCGTCAGCCCCGGCCCGGAACGCAGCCGACCCGTACCGCAAACCCCGGCAAGCCGGCCACTTTCCCCGGGCTGCCCGTTCGCTTCTTCCCCGTGCTGGAGCGAGGCGTGTCAAGGGTGGTCCGGAGGGCCATCGGCGAAGCCGACGCGGAGTGGAGCGCAGCGGAACGCAGCGCCCTTGACTCGCCTCGCGGAGGCACGACACTGGCCGAAGAAGCGGGCGGCCCCACGGTCACCGGGAATCGCCGGTCAGGGCAGCCAGGGTGGCCCTGATCTCCTCGACCATGTACTCAGGGCGGTGGAAAACGTCCTCGGCGCTGTAGCGGAGGAGGCTGCGGATCTCCGGACACTTCAGGATCTGGTTGAAGCGGGCGACGTCCCTTCGGTGTGCGTCACGGGTTCCGTGGTAGGCGTAGCCCTCGATCTCCACCCCCAGCCCTGCCGCCCTGAACAGGAAGTCGACGACGCGGCGACTGCCGTCCGGGGTGCGTAGCTCGGCCTGGCTCTCGGGGTGCAGGTCGGCGTCGTACATGCGTAGTCGCGCAACCGTCTCGGCGGGGGAACCGGCGAGGGGGTCGGTCAGGGGCAGCCAGTTCCGGGCCCGGACCGACCCTTGCAAGGTCGTCTCAAGCGCCGCGGCGATCTCGTCCAGCTTGGTGAGCGGCGCGCGACGGACCCGCCCTACCCTGCGGCACGTCAGCGCCGAGTCCACGGCGACGATCGCCTCGTCCCTCGGGCCGCGCCGAAGCAGGTCGGCGAGCGTGCGGGTGGGGTTGGTGAGCCGTAACCCCTGCCGTTCCACCACGTCCCTCGCGCTGAGCGGCATCCGGTGGACGCGCACGCCCGCGCTCACCCCGCGGGCGGTGAGCTGCGGGTCGATGAACTCCAGCGGCCTCCTGCGGCCGTCCCCGAGCATCTCGACCCGCCAGAGGGCAGCCGCTGAACCGTGGCTCACGATCAGCCGGGGGTCGCGGAGCAGCCCGGCCCGAAGGTGAGTGAGCAGGTCCGGGTTCCGCCCGGGCTCGGCCCAGGCGCCCTGCCGCAGCCGGGTCCAGCCCTCTGCCCGTAGCGCACGTGTGAGGCTGCGCCGGGGCCAGCCGGCCTCCACGGCACGCGAGGTGAGCAGGACGCCCCGGTTGGCCAGCGCCCTCAACTCCGTCCGCTCCACTCCAGCAAGATCGCAGAATCCCTGACTTGCCGCTGAGCCTGTGGATAACCGGGCGGGGTCAGCCCTTCAACGAGTTGAGGAAGGTGCTCCAGGCGAGGGGGCGGAAGAGGAGCACGGGGCCGTCCTGCGCCTTCTTCGAGTCGCGGACGGGGATCACCACGCTGGGGTGTGCGTTGGAGACTTCGACACACTCGCCGCCGCTGCCGTTGCTGTAGCTGCTCTTGCGCCACGCAGCTGTGCTCAGGTCAATCCCGGTGCTTGCCATCTCGGTAGTCCTCTGCCGCTTGTTCGACCATGGCCAGGGACGCCTCTGGCGGGAGTGCCGCGGCCCTGAGCAGATCGTACGACCTGCGGTAGTTCTTCACGAGCGACGGATAGTCGATGAGTTGGCCATTGTGAAGCCCCTCGGTGTAGGCCACCGGTGGGGCATCCGGGAAGGTCATCACCCTCATCATGCCCATCATGAACGGGTGAGCGTGCGCCGTTTCCGGGAGGATCTGCAGAACACCCTGCGTGGAGCGGATCACGTGGGCGATGTGCTCCAGCTGTACCGCCATGTCGGTCGCGGGCAGGAGAGGCTTGCGGACAAGTGATTCATGCAGGACAGCCCAGAACGACGGTCGTTCTTCGCACTTCCAGATGTCCGCCCGCTTCAACCTGGCCTGAACCTGCTTGTCGACCGTCGCGGGTGGCAGCCATGGCAGCGACGTATGTACGACGGCCTCGGCGTAGGCCTGTGTTTGCAGCAGCCCCGGCACCAGCATCGGCGCCCAGTCCTCGATCGTCTCCGCATGCTGCTCCAACTCCGCCACATCCGCGAAGTACTCCGCATGCCCCGACTGCCGTGCCCTGCGGGCATCTTCACAACGGCGCTCGAAAAACCCGTCGGTCTTCAGCACCTTGTCGACATGCCGGGCCAGATCCACCGGCATGCGTCGCTCACCCCGCTCGATCTGGCTCAGGAACGGCACACCCCGGAAGCTCCCTTCCGCCAGCTGCTCCAGGGTCAGCCCCGCCAGTTCCCGTCGATAGCGCAACTCGGCGCCGTAGAAGGAGGGGACGTTCGCCGACGCGTCGGGGTCTTTGCGTGGGGGCACAACTCATCACCGCCATTTGCCAGTTGCGCTGCGTAGCCGAAACCTCTTCAAAAGGTACCGATGTCGGCGCCACTGTGTGACTGATTCATCACAGAGAGCACAGGAAGGCGTATGCAACCATGGCGTCCTCGAATCCCCCCAGCCCTCCCCCCGGCCTGGTGGCGCTCGGCAACTGCAACGCCGCCACGGCACGCGGGCCGGCAGCGGTGCTGCGGAGTCTCGGTACGGCACCGAGCCGGCCGCCGCTGGACGTGGAGCTTCCCGCCGTACCGGAGGCGCTCCAGGGACTGCGCCGTACCGTGCGCCGCTACCTGGACGCGCCCTGCACCGATGTCCAGCTCTGCGTCACCGAACTCGTCACCAACGTGATCCGGCATGTGGGGGAGGCGACTCCGGTCCGTGTGCGGGTGGCCCTGACGGACGGCAACCGCATCCGCGTCGAGGTCATGGACCCGGCCGGGCAGGCCCTGCCCGTGCCCCTGTCCGGCGCGCTCGACGCCGAGGACGGGCGTGGCCTCGCCCTGCTGGACGCGGTGGCGCTGCGCTGGGGCGTGGAGCAGGGGGTGGATGGCAAGACGGTGTGGTGCGAGCTCGGCATTCGTCGAACCTGACTGCCCCTGGACACACCTCGGCCGCGACGGCTCCCCCTCGGCGCCGTCGCGGCCGGTCCCCCGTTGTGTGTGAGCCTTGGGCCTTAGGCCGTCTCGGATCCGGCGTGATTCTCCTGCGGCTTCAGGACGCTCTCCGACACCAGGCCGGCGTGGTTCTCGAGCGGCTTGATGGCGTCGTTGCCCGTCGTGCTCCCGGCGTGGTTCTCCAGAGGCTTGACGGTGGAGCCGTCGTCCGGGCTGCCGGCGTGGTTCTCCAGCGTGGTGATCTCGTTCTTCTGCGAGGTCTCGCTCATCGTCGGCAACTTTCTGTCGAGCATCCTGGAAGGGTGATCAACCCGTCCGGCGGCTCCCCCGATGGGCCGCCGGACGGGACTCAAGGCCGTTCACCCTAACGGTGAGGCCAAGTGCCGCTCCGTTTGGCCCCCCGCCGCAACGGACCGGCACTCATGAGGATGGCGATCTGCGATAAACAAACAATGAACGTGGTGTCCGGCGGAGCCGTCAGGCTGTCGCGGCAGGGTGCAGGAGGGCCTTCACCTGGTCTGCCTCGGAGGCGCCGAACTGCTCATGGATGACGAGGGCTTCACGCCAGCACGCGCGTGCCCGATCGCTCTGCCCCAGGTGGTTGAGCGCCTGCCCCAGCGTCGTCAGGACGTTGGCCCGCATCCAATCGCCTCCGATGACGCGAAGAGCAAGAGCTTGCTCCGCATGCCGCGCCGCCAGGGCGTATTGGCCGGACGCGAGGTATGCCTCGGAAATACGGAAGTTCGCGGTCCCTTCCCAAAGGCGCTGCCGATTGTCCTGGAACAGCCTCAGGGCTTCGTGGAGTTGCTCCAGTGCCTCGACGCCACGATCGGCGGCGCTGAGCGCGATTCCCAGAGCGAGCCGCGCGTTGGCCACACGGAGCGTCAACCCGAGCTGATCGTAGAGAGCCAGACCCTGCCTGGCCAGCTCGACAGCGCTATGGAGCCGTCCCAGCTTGACGTGAATCCGAGACAGATTGCACAGGGCACTGGCCTGTCCCGGCAGGTTTCCGTCGGCGCGGTAGTTGGCGATCGCCTCCTGAAGGTGCTTCTCCCCGTCGTCGTTCCGGCCCTGATAGAGGGCAATGATTCCGCGGTCGTTGGGGGCCCAGCAGCAAGGCGCCAGATCTCCCGAGGCCTGTGCCAGCAGGATGGCGAGGCGAGCTTCCTCGTCCGCCTGGCTGAACTTGTCCGAGATCATCAGAGCGTTGGTCAGCGCCGTGCGTGCCCGCCCCTCGGCTCGTTTGTCTCCTGCGTCCTGCGCCAGGTTTCGCAGAGCTACAGCAGTCGTTTCGTACTGGTGGGAGTTCGCACCTGATTCCGTCAGATCCTTGGCCACCCACAAGAGATCGACCGAGCGCCTCAGCATTCCCTGCCCGGCGCTCTGACGAACGCAGGCCAGCAGGCAGTCGCCCTCGGCGTGCAGCCAGTCGACGGCGGCCTTGGAGTCGGGAAAGGTCAGGCCTGGGTGATGCGTGGACTCCAGGTGATCCACCAGCCGGTCCCCCGGCCGCTCCATCGCGTAAACCTGCGCCGCCGTGGCCAGATAGAAGTCCAGCAACCGCGACATCGCAGCCTCCCGCTCGCTGGGCGGCTGTTCGTCCCTCTCCGCGCAGGCACGCGCGTAGAGCCGGACCAGGTCGTGGAAGCGGTAGCGGCCCGGTGCCGCCGACTCCAGCAGCGACGTGTCCACCAGGGCCTCCAGCAGGTCTTCGGTCTCCTCCGACGGGAGATCGAGGACCGCCGCCGCGGCCGCCAGGGAGATGTCCGGGCCGTCGGCCAGGCCCAGCAGGCGGAACGCCCGGGCCTGGGCCGGCTCCAGCTGCCCGTAGCCCAGTTCGAAGGTGGCCTTCACCGCCAGGTCCCCGGCCTGCAGTTCGTCCAGGCGGCGGCGTTCGTCCGCGAGCTTCGCGGCGAGGACCGACACTGTCCAGGTCCTGCGCGCAGCCAACCGTGACGCCGCGATCCTGATCGCCAACGGCAGGAACCCGCACGCCGCCACCACGTCCAGCGCCGCCTCCCGTTCCGCCGCCACCCGCTCGCCGCCCACGATCTTCGTGAAGAGAGCGAGAGCCTCGTCGGGGGACATCACGTCCAGGTCCACCAGGTGGGCGCCCGCGAGGTCGACCATCCTCACCCGCGAGGTCACCAGGGCCGCGCAGCCCTCCGTGCCGGGCAGGAGCGGGCGTATCTGTGCCGCGTCCTTCGCGTTGTCCAGCAGCACCAGGACCCGGCGGCCGTCCAGGACCGAGCGGTAGAGCGCCGCCCGGTCGTCCAGGGAGTCCGGGATCGCCGAGTCCGCTGTGCCCAGGGCGCGCAGGAAGGAGCCGAGTACCGTCTCCGGTTCCGCCGGGCGGGGGCCCGCGCCCTGCAGGTCGACGTACAGCTGGCCGTCCGGGAAGGCGCCCCGCGCCCGGTGGGCCACGTGCACCGCCAGGGTCGTCTTGCCCACGCCGCCGATGCCGGCCAGTGCCGACACGGCCATCACCCGGTCCGCGGCGTCCGGGGACTCCGAGGCCGAGGACAGTACCTCGCTCAGTTCGGTCACGAAGGACGCGCGGCCCGTGAAGTCGGGAACCGAGGCCGGCAACTGCGCCGGGCGGACCGGTACCGCCGCCGGCTCCGCCGCCGGGGACGACGGCTCCGCCAGGGCTGGGTCCGCCTGCAGGATGCGTTGCTGCAGTTCCCGGAGGCCGGGGCGCGGGTCCACGCCCAGTTCCTCGGCCAGCAGGCGGCGGGTGTCGGCGTAGACGGCCAGGGCCTCCGCCTGCCGGCCGCTGCGGTACAGGGCCAGCATCAGCAGCTCGCGCAGCCGCTCGCGCAGGGGGTACGCGGCCGTCAGCGCGGTCAGCTCCGACACCGCCTCCGCGTGGCAGCCCTGTTCCAGGTCCATGTCCAGGCGGGATTCGAGGAGGCCCAGGCGCCACTCCTCCAGGCGGACCCGCTGGGTCTCGGCGTACGGGCCGGGGACGCCGGCCAGGACCTCGCCGTCCCAGCGGGCGAGGGCCTGGTTCAGCAGGTCCCGGGCCCGGCACAGGTCGCCGGCGGCCCGTGCCTTCTCCGCCTCCGCCGCCAGGTCCTGGGCGACGGCCAGGTCCAGGACGCCCTCGGCCGGCATCCGCACCGCGTAGCCGCCGGACTCGCTGACCAGCACCCCGGGGGGCAGGACCTTGCGCAGGCGGGAGGCGTAGGTACGCAGCGCCGCCAGCGCCTGCGACGGGGGCTCGGCGCCCCACAGCGCGTCGATCAGCTCCGCCGCCGTCGCCGTACGGCCCTCGCGCAGCAGCAGGGCGGCCAGCAGGGCGCGCTGCTGGGGCGAGCCCGTGCCGATCTGCTCCGCGCCGCGCCAGGCCCGCACCGGACCGAGCACGCCGAACCGCAGCGCCTCCGGCTCCGTGACGTTCACGGAGCCGGGACGCCGCTGCTCAGGCACTCGCGGCCCACCGTCCATGCGTTCGTCCCCCTCGGCATCACGAACAACCCCGTCAGTTTGCCTTGTTCCGGGCGGTTCCGTCAGCTGTGGGAGACGCCGATCACAGGCCGCTGCCTCGCAGCGCACAAACCCCTCACACCCTCTTTGCAAGCACCCGATAGCTGACGGACCGTCAGATCAGCGCTACCGTGAGGGCCATGGAGACCACACAGTTCCCGCTGATCATCTCCGTCGACGACCACACCGTCGAACCCGCCGGCGTCTGGCAGGACCGGCTGCCGAGGAAATACCAGGACGTCGGGCCCCGGATCGTGCGCGCCCCGCTGAAGGAGATGACCTTCCTGGGCGGGCGTTTCAAACCCGTCATGGGCGAACCCGGCAGTACCGACGGACCCCTCGGCGACTGGTGGGTCTACGAAGACCTGCGACGGCCCCTGACCCGGCTCGACACCGCCGTCGGGTACGACCGGGACGAGGTCAGGCTCGAGGTCATCACCTATGAGCAGATGCGGCCGGGGTCGTACGACGTGTCCGCGCGGCTCGCCGACATGGACGTCAACCACGTGCAGTCCGCCGTCTGCTTCCCCACCTTCCCGCGCTTCTGCGGGCAGACCTTCACCGAGGCCGCCGACAAGGAGCTCGCCCTGCTGTGCGTGCGCGCCTACAACGACTGGATGGTGGAGGAGTGGTGCGGGCCGAAGGCGCACGGGCGGCTGATACCGCTCACCCTCATACCCCTGTGGGACGCCGAGCTGGCCGCCGCGGAGGTACGGCGCAACGCGCACAGGGGTGTGCGGGCCGTCGCCTTCTCCGAGATACCCCCGCACCTCGGCCTGCCCTCCGTCCACACCGACGACTGGGATCCCTTCCTGGCCGCCTGCGACGAGACCGGCACCGTCGTGGCCATGCACATCGGCTCCAGCAGCCGTATGCCCTCCACCTCCGCCGACGCCCCGCCCGCCGTAGGCTCCACCATCACCTTCGCCAACTGCTGCTTCTCGATGGTGGACTGGCTGATGAGCGGCAAGTTCGAGCGGTTCCCGAACCTCAGGGTCATGTACGCCGAGGGGCAGATCGGGTGGATCCCGTACATCCTCGAGCGCGCCGATGTCGTGTGGCAGGAGAACCGGGGGTGGGGCGGCATCGCCGACAAGGTCACCCGGCCGCCGTCCGAGACCTTCGCCGAGCACGTCCACGGCTGCTTCTTCGACGACGCCTTCGGGCTCAGGAACCTGGACGCCATCGGGGTCGGCAACGTCCTGTACGAGACCGACTACCCGCACTCCGACTCCACCTGGCCCAAGTCCCGCGAGGTCGGTGAGGCCCAGATGGGGCACCTTCCGGCGGACGTGGTCGAGCGGATCGTGCGCGGCAACGCCATCGAGCTGCTGGGGCTCACCCCCGAAGGGCTCTGGCGGTGAGTGCCCTGGCGTACGGCGTCCAGCTGCCCGTGCAGGCGCAGAGCGCCCTGTTCGCGGAAGGCTGGGAGGCCGGGGCCGGGCCCGAGGACCTGGTGGCCGTCGCGCGGGCCGTGGACCGGGCCGGGTTCGACTACCTCGCCGCCTGCGACCACGTGGCGATCCCGCGCCGGCTCGCCCCCGCCATGAGCACGGTCTGGTACGACCCGGTCGCCACCCTCGCCCACCTCGCCGCCGTGACCGAGCGGGTACGGCTGCTCAGCCATGTGGCGGTCGTGGGGCTGCGGCACCCCCTGCTCACCGCCAAGCAGTACGCCACCCTCGACCACCTCTCCGGCGGCCGGCTGGTCCTCGGGGTCGGGGCCGGGCATGTGCGCGAGGAGTTCGAGGCGCTCGGGGCCGACTTCGAGCGGCGGGGGGCCGTGCTGGACGAGGTGATCGACGCGCTGCGGGCCGCCCTGGGAGCGGAGGAGTTCCCCGAGCACCACGGGAAGACCTACGACTTCGCCGGGCTCGGCCAGCGCCCCCGCCCGGCCCAGCCGCGGGTCCCCCTGTGGGTCGGCGGCTCCTCGCCCGCCGCCGTACGCCGGGCCGCGCTGAAGGGGGACGGCTGGCTGCCGCAGGGGGATCCGCGGGAGCGGCTGCCCGCGCAGATCGAACGGATCCGGCGCTTGCGCGCGCAGGCGGGCGCCGAGGGGCCGTTCACGGTCGGCGCGATCGCCGAGCCGCTGTACGTCGGGCGGGCCGGCTGGGACGTCGGAGGACGGACCCTCACCGGGGCGCCGGAGGAGATCGCCGAGTCGCTGCGGGCCTACCGGGCGATGGGCGTGGACCAGGTCCAGGTGCGGTTCCGCAGCCGGAGCCGGGCCGAACTCATCGAGCAGATCGGGCTGTTCGGCGCGGAGGTCGCACCCCGGCTGAACTGAGGAGGATGCCATGGGCAAGCTGGACGGACGGGTCGTCGTCATCACCGGGGCGGCACGCGGGCAGGGCGAGCAGGAGGCCCGGCTCTTCCGGGCGGAGGGGGCGCGGGTGGCCGTCGCCGATGTGCTGGACGAGCAGGGGGAGGCCCTGGCCAAGGAGATAGGCGCGCTGTACGTCCATCTCGACGTCGGCACCGAGGAGGGCTGGCGGGAGGCCGTCGCGGCGGTCAAGGAGGCGTACGGGCACATCGACGGGCTGGTGAACAATGCGGGGATCCTGCGCTTCAACGCGCTCGTGGACACCCCGCTGGACGAGTTCATGCAGGTCGTCCAGGTCAACCAGGTCGGCTGTTTCCTGGGCATGAAGGCGGTGGCGCCCGAGATGGCCGACGGCGCGACCATCGTCAACACCGCCTCCTACACGGCCCTGACCGGCATGGCGGCCGTCGGGACGTACGCCGCCACCAAGCACGCCGTGCTGGGGCTGACCCGGGTGGCCGCGCTGGAGCTGGCGGGCCGGGGCATCCGGGTCAACGCGATCTGTCCGGGCGCCATCGACACCCCGATGTCCAACCCGGCGCGGCTCGACCCGGACGCCGACCCGGAGGAGATGAGCCGGGCCCTGGACGAGCTGTACCGGGGGCTCGTGCCGCTCGGGCGGGTCGGGCAGCCGGAGGAGGTGGCGCGGCTGGCGCTGTTCCTCACCTCGGCGGACTCGTCGTACATCACCGGGCAGCCGTTCGTGATCGACGGCGGGTGGCTGGCGGGGGTCTCCGTGATCTGACTGTCCGTCAGCTATTGACGGTCACGACGGCCGATGCGACAGTCGGCCGACAGGATATCTGACGGAGCGTCAGAAGAGAGACTGAGGACGGTGAACGGCCTTGGAATTCGGGCTCTTTGTACAGGGATACGTGGGCAAGCGCGCCGAGACCGACCCGCTGGCCGAGCACAAGGCGCTGATGGAGGAGACCGAGTACGTCATCCAGGCGGACAAGTCCGGCTTCAAGTACGCCTGGGCCTCCGAGCACCACTTCCTGGAGGAGTACTCGCACCTGTCCGCCAACGACGTCTTCCTCGGGTATCTCGCGCACGCGACCGAGCGGATCCACCTCGGGTCCGGGATCTTCAACCCCCTGGCCCAGGTCAACCACCCCGTGAAGGTCGCCGAGAAGGTCGCCATGCTGGACCACCTCAGCGAGGGGCGCTTCGAGTTCGGCAGCGGACGGGGCGCCGGCAGCCACGAGATCCTCGGGTTCATACCGGGTGTGACCGACATGAACCACACCAAGGAGATCTGGGAGGAGACCATCGCCGAGTTCCCGAAGATGTGGCTCCAGGACGAGTACGCCGGCTTCCAGGGCAAGCACTGGCAGCTGCCGCCGCGCAAGGTCCTGCCGAAGCCGTACGGGAAGTCGCACCCGGCGATGTGGTACGCGGCCGGGTCGCCGCCGTCGTACGCCATGGCCGCGAAGAAGGGGCTCGGCGTGCTCGGCTTCAGCATCCAGAAGGTCTCCGACATGGAGTGGGTGCTCGAGCAGTACAAGACGGCGGTCGTGAACGCGGAGCCCGTGGGGGACTTCGTCAACGACAACGTGATGGTCACCACCACCGCGATCTGCGCGCCCACACACGCCGAGGCCATCGAGATCGCGGTGAACGGCGGGCTGCACTACCTTCCGTCGCTCGTCTTCCGGTACCACGACACCTTCCCGCGCCCCGAGGGCTTCCCGGTGTGGCCGGAGACGCTGCCCCGGTACACGCCGGAGTTCGTGGAGCTGCTCGTGGAGGAGGAGCTGCTCATCTGCGGTGACCCCGACGAGGTGCTGCGCCAGTGCAAGCGGTGGGAGCAGGCGGGCGCCGACCAGCTGAGCTTCGGGCTGCCGGTGGGGGTGCCGAAGGAGGAGACGCTGCAGACGATCCGGCTGATCGGGGAGCACGTGATCCCCAAGATCGACACGGATCCGGTGCACCGGACGTCCAGGTTCCGTCAGGCCGTCTGAGGGGGGTTCCGGACATGCTGGACCATCTCATCAAGGGCGCCACCGTCGTGGACGGCACCGGCGCCCCCGCCCGCACCGCGGACGTCGGCATACGCGGCGGCCGTGTCGCCGCCGTCGGCGAGATCACCGAAGAGGCCCGTACGGCCGAGGACGCCTCCGGCCTGATCCTCACCCCCGGCTTCGTCGACCCCCACACCCACTACGACGCCCAGCTCTTCTGGGACCCGTACGCCACTCCCTCCCTCAACCACGGAGTGACGACGGTCGCCGCCGGGAACTGCGGGTTCACCCTCGCGCCGCTCAACCCGGCCCGTCCCGAGGACGCCGACTACACGCGCCGGATGATGTCCAAGGTGGAGGGGATGTCCCTGGTGGCCCTGGAGGAGGGGGCGCCCTGGAGCTGGCACTCCTTCGGGGAGTACCTGGACGCGCTCGACGGGCGGATCGCCGTCAACGCGGGCTTCATGGTGGGGCACTGCGCGGTGCGGCGGTATGTCATGGGGCCGCAGGCCGTCGGGGGACAGCCGAGCGAGGAGCAGCTCGCGGCGATGCTGAGGCTGCTGCACGAGGCCATGGACGCCGGGGCCTGGGGGCTGTCCACCACCCAGTCCGGTACCCACTCCGACGGCGACGGGCAGCCGGTCGCGTCCCGGCATGCGCGGCCGGCGGAGCTGCTGGCGCTGTCGAGGGCCGTCGGCGAGCACGAGGGCACGCAGATCGAGGCGATCGTCGCCGGCTGCCTGGACCAGTTCGGCGACGACGAGATCGACCTGCTCGTGGAGATGAGTGCGGTCGCCGGGAGGCCGCTCAACTGGAACGTGCTCACCATCGACGCCGCCGTACCGGAACGGGTGCCGCGGCAGCTGAGCGCGAGCGAGCGGGCCCGGAAGGCGGGCGGGCGGGTGGTGGCGCTCACCATGCCGATCCTCACCCCGATGAACATGTCGCTCGGCACCTTCTGCGCGCTCAACCTCATCCCGGGGTGGGGTCCGGTCCTCGGGCTGCCGGTGCCCGAGCGGATCGCCAGGCTCCAGGACCCCGGCGTCCGGGCGGAGCTGCTGCGGCGGGCCCGGTCGAAGGAGGCGGGCGTCTTCCGGCGGCTGGCGAACTTCGGGCGGTACGTCATCGGGGACACCTACAGCGAGGCCAACCGGGGGCTCACGGGACGGGTCGTACGGGACATCGCCGAGGAGCGGGGGCAGGACCCGTTCGCCTGCCTGGTGGACATCTGCGCCAACGACCGGCTGCGTACGGTGCTGTGGCCGATGCCGACCGACAACGACCCGGCGTCCTGGGCGCTGCGTGCCGAGACCTGGCAGCACGAGGACGTGCTGCTCGGCGGGTCCGACGCGGGCGCGCATCTGGACCGGATGTGCGGGGCGCCGTACACCACCCGGTTCCTCGGGGACTGTCTGCGCGGCCGGAAGCTGCTCGGGCTGGAGCAGGCGGTGAAGATGCTGACCGACGACCCGGCGCGGCTGTTCGGGCTGCGGGAGCGGGGACAGGTGCGCGAGGGCTGGCACGCGGACCTCGTCCTCTTCGACCCGGAGCGCATCGACGCCGGCCAGGCCCGGCTGGTGCACGACCTGCCGGGTGACAGTCCTCGCCTGGACTCCAGGGCGATCGGCGTGCGGGCCGTGTGGGTCAACGGGGTGGCGGCGATCCGGGACGACGTGGTGACCGGGGCCGTACCGGGCAAGGTGCTGCGGTCGGGGACCGACACGCGGACGGTGAGTACGAGGTGACGGGGCAGCCGCTGTTCGTCGGCGGGGAGTGGGTGGCGCCGGACGGCGGGCACTACCCGGTGACCGACCCGGCCACCGAGGAGACCGTCGGCTGGGCGCCGGAGGCCTCGCCGGAGCAGGTGCGGGCGGCCTGCGCGGCGGCCCGGGAGGCGTTCGGGGCGTGGTCGCGGACCCGGCCGGAGGAGCGGGCGGCGGTGCTGGGCCGGGCGGCCGACATCATCCGTGACCGGACGGGGCCGTACACCGAGCTGGCCCGGGCGGAGACCGGGGCGACCACGGGGACCGCCCGGGCGATGCAGGTCGGGGTGGCCGCCGCCCGGTTCCGGCGGTACGCGCGCGTGGAGCCCGCCGAGTGGCCGATCACGCCGCAGATCAACGAGGCCGGGCCGATGGGGAAGGCCGCCGTGATGGGCGCGCTGGCGGTACGGCAGCCCGTCGGGGTCGTCACCTGCATCACCTCCTACAACAACCCCTGGGCCAACCCGGCCGGCAAGGTCGCGCCGGCGCTGGCCATGGGCAACACGGTGGTCGTGAAGCCCGCCCCGCAGGATCCGCTGTCCGTCTACCGGATGGCCGAGGCCCTTCAGGCGGCCGGGGCGCCACCGGGGGTGGTGAACGTCGTCTCCGGGCGTCGCACGGAAGTGGGTGAGGCCGCTGTCGCGTCCCCCGATGTCGACATGGTCAGCTTCACCGGGTCCACGGCCGTCGGCCGGCGGATCGCGGAGGTGTGCGGCCGGGACATGAAACGCCAGTTGATGGAGCTGGGCGGCAAGGGCGCGGCGGTCGTGTTCGACGACGCCGACCTCGGCTCGGCCGTCGCCGGCATCGGCACCACCTTCTCCTTCTACAGCGGGCAGATCTGCACGGCACCGACCCGGGTGCTGGCCCAGCGCGGGGTGTACGACCGCCTTGTCGAGCACCTCGCGGGGTACGCCCGCGGGGTGAAGGTCGGGGATCCACGGGAGGCGGACACGGTCGTCGGCCCGGTGATCTCGGCGGAGCACCGGGCGCGGGTCGAGTCGTACGTCGAACTCGGCCGCAAGGAGGGCGCGTCGGTGGTCGTGGGCGGCGAACGGCCCGCGCTCGACCGGGGTTTCTACGTGGCGCCGGCACTCCTCGCCGACTGCGCCACCGACATGCGGGTGGCCCGGGAGGAGATCTTCGGGCCGGTGGTCGCGGTGATCCCCTTCGACGAGGAGGACGAGGCGGTCGCGCTCGCCAACGACTCCGAGTACGGGCTCATCGACTACGTCTGGTCCGGCGACGTGGCCCGGGCGTTCCGGGTGGCCCGGCAGCTGCGGGCCGGCGGGGTCGGCATCAACACCGTCGGCCGCAACATGGAGGCCCCGTTCGGCGGCTTCAAGAAGAGCGGGGTGGGCCGCGACGTCGGCTCCTACGCGCTGCACGCGTACAGCGAGGTGCAGGCGATCGTGTGGCCGGGGTGAGCGGGACCGGCCGCGCTCAGTCCTCCAGGTCCACCCGGACCGTCAGCAGGTCGGTCCCGAACGCCCGTACCGCCGCGCTGTTGAAGCGGGGCAGGGAGCGCAGGCGGGCCACCGGGTCGTCGTCGGGGAGGAGACGGGCGGTGCCGCGGTGCCAGCGGCCGCCGATGCGGACGCGAACCCGCGGGTCGGCCTGGATGTTGCGCACGTACTGCGACCTGGTGCCGAATTCGGAGACCAGCCAGAAGGACCCGCCGACCCTGCGCCCGCCGACCGGCGTCCGCCGGGGCAGGCCGGAGACGCGGCCGGTGGTCTCCAGGAGGACCTGGAACGGCAGCCGCCGGTTCAGCGGGTTGGCGAGATACCGCTGAAAGCCGGTCACGAGGCGGTGCTTGAGGTCGGTGCGGGCTGACATCTGTCTGCTCTCTCCCGGTGTCTCGCGTGGATGCCGTGTCCGCACCGTGCGCGGCGCGTGAGGCGCCCAGGATCGTACGAAGGGCGCGTGTTAGCCTCCCCCGCGGTCATGTTCGAGCGCAAACGGGGGAGCGTGATGGGCGCGTCGTCGGACGGCTACACGGTCAGGCACGGCATGTCCGGGCAGGCGAAGGAACTCGACGGCGCGGGCGACGACGCGGGCCGCGTACACCAGGCGATCGTCACCGACGAGTGCTACGGCCAGGACGCCCTGGGCGGCGCCGAGTCGGCGGCGGCGTTCAACGCGTTCGCCGCGGCCTGGCTGGAGGACGCGGCCACGCTGCAGTCGGCGCTGCACGAACTCGCGTGCAAGGTACGGCTCGCCAAGGGCGCGTACCAGGGATCCGATCACACGGCGGCGACGCGGACCGAGGCCGTGACCGTCGGCGGCGACGGCATCACCGGCATGCCGGCGCACGGCGGGCGTCCGTCGGCCCTGACGCAGTACTGAGGGCCGGCCGATGGGAATCTTCGACGACCTGAACCCGCTGACCCCCTTCGCTGCCCTGAACACCCCGTCCGGCCGCCGTTCCTGGCTGGCCGGCCTGTGCACGAGCATCCCCAGGGCCACGGACAGGAACGATCTGCTGGACCTGATCGACAACGCTCTCCTCACCTCGGCGCCGGCCGGCGACACCGCGACGCTGGAGTCGCTCGGCACGCGCTACCGCGGACAGGTCGACAAGGCCGGTGAGCTGCACGACCGGGTGAACAGGGTGGCCCGCAAGGGTCTGCCGGAGGTCTGGGTCGGCCACACCAGCGTCCTCGCCTCCGACGCGGTGGCCGGCGCCGCCCGCGCCGCGACCAGGATGTCGGAGGCGTTCCAGGGCGGCGCGAAGGCGCTGCACGCGCTGGCCGACGCGCTCGGCACCGCGCAGACGCAGGACGCCGACGGCCGTGCCCTGCTGCGGCAGGCCAAGGAGCGGCTCGGCCCGAGGGACAGCTTCTTCGACGTCGGCAGGGCGATCGAGACCGCCCAGGAGAAGGCGGAGGAGAAGGCGGCCCTGGAGGCGGGCCGGAGCCTCGCCACCGGTGGGGTCGAGCTGATGCACAAGGGCGCCGTCACCGCGGACGACGCCGTGCGCGCCGCCACCCGTGACCTGAACAAGTGGGCGGCCGAGGCCCGCGCCGGGAAGATGCACAGCGGTCAGCTCTCCGCGGTGGACCGGATGATGCTCGCCGACGCCAGCGGCAAGGACGGTGCGCCGGACTGCAACGAGATCCTCACCGCGGGCGAACTGGAACGCTCCGGCCGGGCCATGGACCAGCTCTCGCCGGCCGACCGGGCCCGGATGGACCGGCTCCTGGCGGACGCGAAGACCCCGCAGGAGAAGGCGTACCTGATGAAGGCCCTCGCCGCGGGGCACGGCGTCGACGACATCCAGACCTTCGACGGCAAGATCCACGGCAAGGACCCGGCCTGGCTGCAGCGGCATCTGACGCCGATCGTCACCCAGGTGGACAGCCTCAGGGACGAGGGAACGGACCCCGGCAACGGCGCCAACGTCAACACCGCCGTGCAGAGTTTCGACGGCCAGAAGTGGATGCAGGGCGGCGACGGACGGGACAACACCTGTGTCGCCTCGTCCACGGTCACCGCCCGCGCCCTGGTCGACCCCGTCTACGCCCTTTCGCTCACCGGTGGGCCCAGCGGGCAGGAGGACGACCCCACCGCCTTCCGGAACCGCCTGGTGGCCGAACAGCACCGGGTGCATCTGGAGGGGCACGGCGGTGCCCATTGGAACGGTATGCACGCGGAGGGCAACAACGAGGTCGCCGACAAGGAGATCAGCCCGGAGACCGGCAGTTCGTACCAGACGCACTTCATCCAGGACCCCGCTGCCCGGCGCAATGTCCTGCCCGAGATCGAGAAGGCGGTGGCGGACGGCAAGCCGGTGCCCATCGCCGTCGGGGGAACCGACGCGACGGGCAGGTACTACGGGCACGCCCTGATGGTCGTCGGCCAGCAGGGCGACAAGTTGGAGATCTACAACCCGTACGGCACGACCACCTGGGTGAGCGAGGACGACTTCGTCAACGGCGGCATGGCGAAGGCCAGCAACAGCTGGACCCCGGACGCGGTCGAAGTCCACCTGCCCCAGGACTGAGAACCCCCCAGGACCGATAACCCCCAGGACCGAGAACACCGCGAACCGCCATGACTCCCATGCCCCCAGCCCCCGAGAACCGCACCGACGACGAGGTCCTGGCCGCCACCGACGTCACCGTGCTGCTCCGTTACGGACTGACCCAGGAGGCCTTCCGCACCGCCCTGTTCGGCGACGGTGCCATCGCGGCCGCGGTCACCCTGGACCGGCTCGGCGTACTGCCGCGCTCGCTGGTGTTCGTCGCCGAGATCGTCCGGTCCGGCGGTCTGGCGTACGCGGCCGGGCTGCCCGAGCCGCTGCCGTCCCCGGAACCGGCCGCGATCCTGCGGGACTGGCTGACCGGGGCGGCGCAGACCGCCACCACCCCCGAGGCCGAGACCCGCGCCGCCCGCTGGCTGAAGGCGGTGGCCGAGATCATCGCCATGCGCCGGGCCACGCGCGACGGCACCGCCTAGGCATCGCTGTCCGCGAGCCAGTTGCCGTGGAAGCCGAACGGCACCCGCGCCGGCAGGTGGATCGTGGCGACCGGGGGCGCGGTGAGGTCGTCGGCGTCCAGGACGGCCAGGTCACTGCGGTCGGTGGCGGCGTCGTACACGTACGTCATGAGCCAGCCGGGGCCGCCGGGCCTGTCGTCGGCGGGGGCGAAGGCGGCCTCGCCGGGGGTGCGGCCGGGCCCGAAGTCGTGCGCGGTGACGGCGCCGGAGGCCAGGTCGTAGCGGACCAGGGAGGTGCCGCTGGTCATGTGCCCGTGTCCGGCGGCGAGTCCGGTGAGCCGGTCGTCGACGCGCGGGAACTCGCCGGGCCGGTCGTCGCACTGCTCCTCACGGACCGTGCCGGCCGCCGGGTCGATGGTCCACTTCCACAGCACGGCAGGCTCCTCCCGCGTGCCGCCGCCCGCGTCGCGCCGCCACATCTCCGGGTAGCGCATCACGTGCAGCACGATGGTGCCGTCCGGCGCGTCGTGGGCGTTGAGGGTGTGGAAGACGTAGCAGGGATCGACGGCGAACCAGCGGACCCGGCCGCAGGGGTCGTCGCGGCGCAGCACGCCGAGCCGGGCGCCGTACCCGTCGTCCCAGCTGTACGGCATCGTGCCGCCGGCCAGGGCGAGTTCGACGTCGAAGACGACGGGCAGGTCCATGAAGACGACGTGCCCGGCGGTGAGCGCGAAGTCGTGCAGCATGGTCGGCCCGGGTACCTCGACCGGCCTGCTGAGCTCCAGCTCGCCGGTGGCGTCGGCCCGGTGGTAGGTGAGGTGGGTGGGCTCCAGCATGCCGTAGCCGAAGAAGTGGAGTTCGCCGGTGGCCGGGCAGGTCTTCGGGTGGGCCGTCATCGCGGTGGTGAGGCGGCCGTCGAAGTCGTAGGGACCCTTGGTGTCCAGGTCGCGGGTCAGCTCGTGGGGCAGGGCGGTCTCGACCAGGGCCAGGGTGCGGCCCGCGTGCCGGACGACGTGGGTGTTGGCCGGTCCCGCGGTGAGGTCGCGGCGGCCCCGGTCGTCGTACAGCCGTGCCCCGTCGGTCAGTCGGCCGGTGCGGACCCAGCGGTTGCGGTAGGAGACGGCCCGCCCGCCCTCCAGGCGCACCCCGTGGACCATGCCGTCGCCGAAGAACCAGTGCCCGGAGGCGGCGTCGGCTGGGTTCGGGCCGTTGCGCAGGTACCAGCCGCACAGCTCGGGCGGGATCGTGCCGGTCACCGGCAGGTCGTGGGCGGTGAGTTCCTCGGTGACCGGGGCGTAGTTGCCGGACAGGTGCTTCGGGGTGGCGTTCACCGGGCCACCTGCCCGGCGGCCTGGGCCTTCGCCTGGACACGGGCGACATAGCGGACGGTGAAGAGCATCGGGACGGCGAAGCCGGCGATCTGGACGGCGGTCGCGGGCGTCGAGTGGGCGCTGCCGGAGTGGGCCAGCACCGCGAGGGCGACGGCGGTCAGGACGAAGGCGGCGGTCCACACGGACGTGATGACCACGTTGACCCGGATGAAGGGCTTCAGGTCCCAGAACTCGCGTGGGGTGGTGCGCTTGGCGATGCCCAGGGTGAAGGGCCGGCCGACGGCCAGCGAGAGGCCGGCGATGACGGCGAGGGTGCCGGAGGAGAGGGCGGCGGAGTAGGCGTGCACACCCGAGTGCGGGTCGGCGAAGGCGAGGGCCGCGAGGACCGCGAAGAAGACCGCCGAGCCGGCCTCGATGACGAGGGCGTCGAAGCCGGCACCGGCCCGCCTCTGCTGGGCGATGATCCCGACGGCCACCACCAGGGCGGCCGACGCGCCCCACTGCCAGTCACCCGAGGGGATGACGGCGAAGACGATCCACGGCAGGAACGTGCGCAGGTAGGACATGGGATTCCCCCGCTCAGTGTGTGTCCCAGTCTTGACATGTCAAAAGTAGAAGGTCGGCTCGCGACATGTCAACAGTGGAATGTAGGATGCGGGCATGAGTCTCAGACACGCCCTGCTCGGCCTGCTGTCGGACCGTCGCGCCAGCGGGTACGACCTGCTGAAGACGTTCGAGACCTCGCTGGCCAACGTCTGGCCGGCGACCCAGAGCCAGATCTACACCGAGCTGACCAAGCTGGCGGGCTCCGGGCTGATCGCGGTGGCCGCCGAAGGCCCGCGCGGCCGCAAGGAGTACGAGATCACCGACGAGGGCATGGCGGAGCTGCGCCACTGGCTGACCGAGGTCCCGCCCCAGCCGGTCATCCGCAGCGACGTCCTGCTGCGCGTCTTCTTCCTCGGTGTGCTCACTCCCGAGCAGGCCCGCGCCTATCTGACCGACCTGACCGACATGTCCCGGGCCGGACACGAACAGCTGCGGCAGCTCGCCGACTCCATCGACTGGGACGAGGGCAACCTCTCGGTCTACGGCCGCATCGCGCTGGAGTACGGTCTGCGCTTCAACGCGATGCGGCGCGAGTGGGCCGAGTGGGCGGCCGAGCAGCTCAGGCAGCCCCGAGGAAGACCGGGTTCGTGAAGGCGGCCAGGGCGCCCGGCACCGGTCCCGCCGCCGCCTCGTGCCGCAGCTCGGCGCGCACGTACGCGGCGTAGGCGGGCGTCGTACGCCACTCGGCCGCGCCTGTGCCGGAGACCGGCAGCGGATCGCTGGTGAACAGCACACCCTGGTCGGTGACGAAACGGATCGAGCAGCGCGGGGCGCCCGAGACCTCCAGCCGGACGGTCACGGGGGTGTCGGCGGCCACGTCCAGCCGCTCGCCGATGCCGGCCTGCTGTCCGCGCCCGCCCGTCACCGTGAAGGCGAGGGTCACGTTCTTCGACTCGGCCACGTAACTGCGTCCCGCGCGGATGCCTTCCTGGATCGCCTCCCGGGTCAGGTCGTCGGCGAGGACGACCGTCTGGGGACTGCCGACCACGTCCGGATCGCGGTGCGCGTCGCTGTTGCCCATGGCCGGGAGCCAGGGCCGCCCCTGCCGCACGGAGGCGACCAGCTGGTTGTCCCACTCGGCCAGCGTCACCTCGTCGTCCGGGGTGTAGGGGCCGTTCCACACCTCCACGGCGTCCGCCTCGCCGAAGCCGAACTTCCAGCCGCAGCCGACGCAGGTGGCGTGCGGGTGGGCGGGGACGACCAGGCCGCCGGCGCGGCGGATGTCCCGCGCGAAGCGGGCCCAGCGGTTGTCCCGGGCCCGGTAGCGCCAGTCCACGAACGTACCGGGCTCGGTGCCGAGCGCCACCACGTGGCCGTTCCGCGTGGTGACCTCCTCGCCGAGCATGATCAGCAGGTCGTCGCCGGCCTGGTCCGCCCAATGGGGGTGCGCGGAGTGGGTGTTGTGGTCCGAGGAGTTGATGAAGTCCAGGCCCGCGGCCCGCGCCAGGGCCGCGATCTCGGCCGGGGTGCGGCGGCCGTCGGAGTACCAGGAGTGCAGATGGCAGTCGCCCCGGTACCAGTCCCGGCCTCGTCCCTTCGCCCGGGCGGGCGGATACACCGGCCGCGGGGTCTCGCCCGCCTCGCCGTAGGTCAGCGTGATCGTCAGCTCGTACGTCAGCCCCTGCGGCGCCACCGTGTAGGGGCCCAGCGCGACGTACCAGGTGCCCTCCCGCACCGGGCCGGGGATGTACCCGGGAGTCGCGTCGTCGGCCCGGACGAAGAACTCCGTGCGCGCCCCGCCCGACCAGCCCCGGAAGCCCCGGCCGCCCAGCTCGGTGCCGTGCCGGTCGAACAGGCCGATGTCGAGTGCGTTGGCCGTGGTGCCGGCCGGGACCGAGGGCCTGTCGTAGGTGTAGGAGACCTTGATCTCCCGTACGCCGGCGGGGACTTCGACCGGTACGTACACGAAGTCGGGGGAGCCGGGCGGCAGGGTGCCGCGAACCGACCGGGTCTCCTGCTGCTGACCGTCCGCCGCTGCGAAGCTCACGCTTCCCAACGTAAGGGCAGCGGCGGCGCCCGTCACGAACAGCGCGCGTCTGCCGATGCCATGAGCCTGACCGTGCGTGTCTTCAGCCATGGCGGTCAGTCTCCCGCGCGCGCGTGAACACGCGTGAAAGAGCGGGCGATTGGCGTCCGACAGGTGTCATGCACGCGACTTCACGGCCATCGGCGCGGACTGTGCCGACCAGTCGGTATGGACAGTGCGGGCCCGGCCCGGTACAGATGGGCCATGCGTATCGCCGTCACCATCTTCCTCACCGACGAGACCATCGCGCCGGTACGGCTCGCCCGCGAACTGGAACACCGCGGTTACGCCGGCCTCTACCTCCCCGAACACACCCACATCCCGGTCGAGCGGGCCACCCCGTACCCGGCCGGCGGCGACCTGCCCCGCGAGTACGGCCGTACCCTCGACCCCTTCGTCGCCCTGGGCCAGGCCGCGGCCGTCACCGAGCGCCTCGGCCTCGGCACCGGCATCACCCTGCCCGCCCAGCACGACCCCATCGCCCTGGCCAAGCAGATCGCCACCCTGGACCACCTGTCCGGCGGCCGCTTCACTTTCGGCCTCGGCTACGGCTGGAACGTGGAGGAGGCCGCCGACCACGGCGTGGAGTGGCGCACGCGCCGGGAGCTGGTCCGGGACCGGGTGCGGCTGATGCAGGCGCTGTGGGCCGGGGAACCGACGGCCTACGAGGGCGAGTTCGCCGCCGTACGGGCCAGCCACGCGTACCCCAAACCCGCGCAGAAGCCGCGTGGCCCGGTGACCGGCCCTCGCACGCTCCTCGGCGGGACGGCCGGGCCGAAGCTGTTCGCGCACATCGCCGAGTACGCCGACGGCTGGCTGCCGATCGGCGGCCGCGGCCTCACCGAGTCCCTGCCGGTGCTGCGCACGCTGTGGGCGGACGCGGGCCGCGACCCGGCCGCTCTCCAGGTCGTCCCGTACGCGGTCCAGCCGACCCCGGGCAAGCTGGCCCATTACGCGGAGCTGGGCATCGAGGAGGTCGTACTGCAGTTGCCCCCGGCGGGACAGGCGGAGGTGCTGGGGGTGCTCGACGAGTACGGAAGCTTTCTGTAGGGCGAATTTCCTGCGGACCGGGCGGAGCCCCTTGCTCTGATCACCCCGAACGTATCCTCGAGGGATGACGACTTCCGCGACCTCCGGAACCGGACCGACCGAGAACTCCATGCGTCGCGCCCTCAAACGCGCCCGGGACGGCGTCGCCCTCGACGTGGCCGAGGCGGCGGTGCTGCTCCAGGCCCGCGGCGAGGCCCTGACCGACCTCGCCGCGTCCGCTGCCCGGGTGCGTGACGCCGGTCTCGAACAGGCGGGCCGCCCCGGCGTCATCACGTACTCGAAGAGCGTCTTCATCCCCCTCACCCGGCTGTGCCGGGACAAGTGCCACTACTGCACGTTCGTCACCGTCCCCGGCAAGCTGCGCCGGGCCGGCCACGGAATGTTCATGTCCCCGGACGAGGTGCTGGACATCGCCCGCAAGGGCGCCGCCCTCGGCTGCAAGGAAGCCCTGATCACCCTCGGCGACAAGCCGGAGGACCGGTGGCCCGAGGCGCGCGAGTGGCTCGACGCGCACGGCTACGACGACACCATCGCCTACGTCCGCGCCGTCTCCATCCGGATCCTGGAGGAGACGGGCCTGCTGCCCCACCTCAACCCCGGCGTGATGACGTGGACGGACTTCCAGCGGCTCAAGCCCGTCGCCCCCTCCATGGGCATGATGCTGGAGACGACCGCGACCCGGCTGTGGTCCGAGCCCGGCGGCCCGCACCACGGCTCCCCGGACAAGGAACCGGCGGTACGGCTGCGGGTGCTGGAGGACGCCGGCCGTTCCTCCGTGCCCTTCACCTCGGGCCTGCTCATCGGCATCGGGGAGACGTACGAGGAGCGGGCCGAGTCCCTCTTCGCCCTCCGCAAGGTCTCCCGGGCCTACCACGGCATCCAGGAGCTGATCATCCAGAACTTCCGCGCGAAGCCGGACACGGCGATGCGCGGCATGCCGGACGCCGAACTGGACGAGCTGGTCGCCACGGTGGCCGTGGCCCGCCACATCATGGGCCCCTCCGGCTGCCTCCAGGCCCCGCCGAACCTCGTGGACTCCGAGTACGAGCGGCTGATCGGCGCCGGCATCGACGACTGGGGCGGGGTGTCGCCCCTGACCATCGACCACGTCAACCCCGAACGGCCCTGGCCGCAGATCGAGGAGCTGGCCGAGAGGTCGGCCGCCGCGGGCTTCGAGCTCCGCGAACGCCTCTGTGTCTACCCGGAGTTCGTGCTCCGCGGCGAGCCCTGGCTGGACCCCCGGCTGCGCCCGCACGTGAGCGCGCTGGCCGACCCGGAGACCGGCCTGGCCCGCCCGGACGCGACCGTCGAGGGCCACGCGTGGCAGGAGCCCGAGGAGGCCTTCGTCCCGGCCGGCCGTACGGACCTGCACCGCACGATCGACACCGAGGGCCGCACCGCCGACCGGCGCGACGACTTCGACGAGGTGTACGGCGACTGGGAGGCGCTGCGCGAGGCGGCCGCCCCGGGCATGGCGCCGGAGCGCATCGACACGGACGTACGGCAGGCGCTGGCGACCGCGGCCGACGACCCGACCCGCCTGACCGACGCCGAGGCCCTGGCCCTGCTGCACGCGGACGGCCCGGCGCTGGACGCGCTGTGCCGGGTGGCCGACGACGTGCGCAGGTCCGCGGTCGGCGACGACGTCACGTACATCGTCACCCGCAACATCAACTTCACCAACGTCTGCTACACCGGCTGCCGCTTCTGCGCCTTCGCCCAGCGCCGCACGGACGCCGACGCGTACACCCTGTCGCTGGAGCAGGTCGCCGACCGCGCCCAGCAGGCCTGGGACGTGGGCGCGGTCGAGGTGTGCATGCAGGGCGGCATCCACCCGGACCTGCCGGGCACGGCGTACTTCGACATCGCGAAGGCGGTCAAGGAACGCGTTCCCGGCATGCACGTCCACGCCTTCTCGCCGATGGAGGTGGTGAACGGCGCGACCAGGACGGGCATGTCGATCCGCGAGTGGCTGACCGCCGCCAGGGAGTCCGGCCTGGACACCATCCCCGGCACGGCGGCGGAGATCCTGGACGACGAGGTCCGCTGGGTGCTGACCAAGGGCAAGCTGCCCACGGCCACCTGGATCGAGGTGGTGAAAACGGCCCACGAGCTGGGCATCCGCTCCTCCTCCACGATGATGTACGGCCATGTCGACCAGCCCCGCCACTGGCTGGGCCATCTGCGCACGCTGGCCGCCCTGCAGCGGGAGACGGGCGGATTCACGGAGTTCGTCACCCTCCCCTTCATCCACACGAACGCGCCGGTGTACCTCGCGGGCATCGCGCGCCCGGGCCCTTCCACCCGGGACAACCGCGCGGTGACGGCGATGGCCCGGCTCCTCCTCCACCCTTGGATTCCGAACATCCAGACAAGCTGGGTGAAACTGGGCACGGAGGGCGCGGCGGAGATGCTCCGCTCGGGAGCCAACGACCTGGGCGGCACCCTCATGGAGGAGACGATCTCCCGCATGGCGGGCTCGTCGTACGGCTCGTACAAGTCGGTCCGCGACCTGGTCGCCGTGGCCGAGGCGGCCGGCCGCCCGGCGAAACCGCGCACCACGCTCTACGGCGAGGTGCCTCAGGAACGGCAGCGGGCGGCGGAGGCCTCCGACGGCCACCTGCCCGAGCTGCTGCCCGTCCTGGACTGAGTACGATGATCCGACCCCCGACCTGAGGCGGGGCCCCGTAGCGGAGGAGATGCGTACCCGTGGCTGCCCGACTGCCCTCCTGGGCCTGGGTCACCGGCCTGACGGCAGGCGCGACCGCGGCCGTCGTCGCCCTCGCCGTACAGGCGGACCACGGGCCGCGTCCCGCGGCCGCCGTGGCGGCCGGGCCGAGCCCGTCCGTCTCGGCGAGCGCCCACGGCTCGGCCGCACCGCACTCCCCGGGGGCGCCCGCGCTGCCGGACGCGTCGGGCGAGGGCCGCCGGATCGTGTACTCGCTCGGCGAGAAGCGGGTGTGGCTGGTCGACGCGACGGGCAAGGCGACCCGGACGTTCACGGTGTGGCCGGGCACGGTGAGCCCGCAGCCCGGCCGCTACTCGATCACCCTGCGCGGGCAGCCCCTCAAGGGCTCGGACGGCGTGGAGATCGAGCACGTCATGTACTTCACCAAGGTGGAGGGCGTGAACATAGCCTTCTCCAACGCGCTGGACGGCTCCTCGCCGCCCCCGGCGGACGGCAAGAAGCTGGGCGGCATCCGTATGCACAAGGAGGACGGCGCCGCCCTGTGGTCCTTCGGCGATCAGGGCACCAGGGTGGCCGTCGTCAAATAGTGTCTTCCCGGCGGGCGGGCAGCTGGTTGACGATCAGGGCGACCCCGGCGAGCAGGAAGATACGGGTCGCGGCCTCCAGCCCGTTCCAGGTCTTGGACTGCCACATCGAGAACCACTCACCCCCGATCGCGATGAACCCGGCGCCGAAGAGCAGCAGCAGCATCAGCAGCCCGTAGGTGGACCAGCGCCGTGCGAGGTCGTCGTCCTTCCGCCGGGCCCAGAGGTAGGTGCCCCGGATCAGGACCAGGGCGGCCACCGTCTCCCACGCGATGATCAGGACGTAGGCGGTGTCCTGAAGCCCGGTGCCGGTGATCGCCCGCCACATCAGGTCCTTGTCGTGGAAGGTCGTGTCCATCGCCAGCACATGCCGGACGAACTGCTGGTTCGTCCCGAAGTCGGTGATGTTCCCGAGGGCGACCAGGGCGATGTAGAGGGCAAGTATTCCGGTGAGCACACCGGCGGCGAGCGCGAGGCCGGTGTGACGCGTGGGGGTGGTGGTCATGGCTGAATTCTCTCCTGCCCGGGGCCCGGTTATCGCGTGGTCATTGCGCCAGAATGAGAGGCCGGGTTGCGGGAGGGGCTGACGGATGGCGCAGGCACGGCCGTCGATGCAGGAGCTGATCGGGCGGCGCAGACGGGCGGGGTTCGTCGGACGCAGCGATGAACGGGCGGCTTTCCGCGCGAACTTGGACGTACCCCCCGAGGACGAACGCCACCGCTTCCTCTTCCACGTCCACGGCAACGCGGGCGTCGGAAAGACCTTCCTGATCAGGGAGTTGGAGCAGATCGCGCGGGAACGCGGGGCGCTGACGGCGTACGTCGACGAGAGCGTCGGGAGCGTGCCGGAGGCGATGGCGGCGATCGGCGACCAGCTCGGCCGGCAGGGCCACCGGTGCAAGGAGCTGGAGCGGCTGCTGGCCGCCTACCGGGAGCGGCGGCACGAGGCCGAGGCCGCCGCCCTCGCCCTCGACCCGGAGGCGGCGCCGCATCCGTCGGCCGGTTCGCTGGCCGTGGCGCGGGCCGGTCTCGTCGGGCTCGGCATGGCGCCGGGCGTCGGACCGTTCGCCGGCGCGCTGGACGCGGCCCAACTCGCCCAGAGCGCCGACCGGTTGCGGGCAGGGCTGAGCGCGCGGTTCCGTAACCAGGAGGACGTGCGCCTGGTGCTGTCGCCGGAGCGGGTCCTGACCCCGGCGCTGCTGGGCGAGCTCGCGGCCGCCGCCTCCGCCGCACCGTGGATCGTCCTGCTCTTCGACACCTACGAGCGCACGGGCGCGTTCCTGGACGGCTGGCTGCACGAGATCATGACGACGGACCGGTACGGCACCCTGCCGGCCAACGTCGTCCTGGTGACCGCGGGACAGCTCCCGCTCACCCCGGCGCGCTGGGCCGGATTCGCGGACTTCGTCGCGGACGTGCGGCTCGGTCCGTTCACGGAGGCTGAGGCACGCGGACTCCTCGCGGACAAGGGCGTCCGGGACGAGCCGGTCGTCGCCGAGGTGCTGCGGCTGACCGGGGGCCTGCCGGTGCTCGTCTCCACCCTGGCCGAGACCCGGCCCGCCGACCCTCGGGACGTGGGCGATCCCAGCGCAACGGCCGTGGAGCGGTTCCTGAAGTGGGAGCAGGATCCGGTGCGCCGGGCCACCGCACTGGCCTGCGCGCTGCCGCGGACGCTGGACGCGGATGTGTTCCGGGCCGTGGTCGAGTGCCCGGAGGAGGAGTTCGACGGGCTGTACGCCTGGCTGCAGGACATGCCGTTCGTCAGCGGGCGCGGGGACCGGATGCGGTACCACGACCTCGTGCGGGCGCCGATGCTGCGGCTCCAGCGCCGGCAGTCGCCGCGGAGCTGGACCGAGCGGCACCGGCGGCTCGCGCGGACCTTCGCACGGTGGCGCGCGGAGACCGAATCCGCCCTGGAACCGGGCGAGTTCTGGAAGGAGGAGGACTGGCGGGAGCTGCGCCTGGCCGAGTCCTACCACTCGCTCTGCGCGGCTCCCCGCGCCGCGCTGCCCGCCGTGCTGGCGGACCTCGTCACCGCCTGCGACCACGGGGACGACGTGCTGTGGCGCTGGGTGCGGCTGCTGGTGGAGGCATCCGAAGACACCGGTGACACAGGTGCCACGGGCACGCGGAACCTGGCGGGCTGGTCAGGCGCGCTGGCGGAGGCGTTCGCGGCGGACGCGGAGGCCGGGGTGGCCGGTCTGCTGCTGGACCGGGCGCGGGGCGAGGAGCCATGGCGGGCGACGGCGTACGCGGTGCGGGGCGACGCCCTGGCGCGCCGCGGCGACCAGCAGGGCGCGCTGGACGCGTACGACCGTGCCCTCGCCCTCGACCCCTCCCTGGTGCGGGCCCTGCGGGGCAAGGTCCTGGCGCGCAGCTCGCTCGGCGACTACCGGGGGGCCCTGGAGGACCTGCGCCGGGTGCTGGAGCTGGAGCCGGACAACCCGTACAACATGTTCCTGCGCGGGGAGCACCTGCGGATCCTGGGCCGGTACGAGGAGGCGGTGGCCGACCTCGACCAGGGGATCCGGCTCGACCCCGGCCAGGCCTTCGCCTGGGCCTCCCGGGGCGCCGCCCGCCTGGCCCTCGGCGAGCTGGACGACGCGCACGCCGACCTGAACCGGGCGCTCGATCTCAACGCCGACTACGCGTGGGCCCTCGCCCGCCGGGCCCGTCTCTGGCGCGCACGCCGGGACCGCACCCGGCAGCTCGCCGACCTGGACCGGGCGCTCGCCCTCCAGCCGGACTGGGCCTGGGGCCGCTGTGAACGCGGTGACGCGCTGCGGGTGGCCGGCCGGGACGAGGAGGCTCTCGTCGACTACGACCGCGCGCTCGCCCTGGACCCGGACTACGCCTCGGCGTACGCGAGCCGAGGCGCCTCGTACGCCAACCTCGGCCGCCTCCAGGAGGCCCTCGCCGACCTCGACCGCGCCCTGTCGCTCAACCCGGTCTACGTCTGGGCGCTGCAACGCCGGGCGGAGGTGCACCGCGGACTCGGCGCGGATGCCCTGGCCGAGGCGGACGAGTCCCACGCCGCCCACCTCTCCCTCCCCACGCCCCCACCACCGCGCCACCACCCCTCCTCGGTCAACTGACGTGCCCCCTGTCACGTCCGTAGCTGAGAGGGAATGACCACTGGGGGGCGATTTGCCCCCCTGAACGGACCATTCCCCGTCGATTACAGTGCTGAGCGTCGTACGGACGGACGGTGCCGTGGGGAGGTCTGGATGAGTGCGACATCCGGCGCCGTCTGGGGCCGAGCCGAGCAGCAGGACTACCGCAGCAGGGTGCGCGGCACCCTGCTGGGCGTCGCCGTGGGCGACGCGCTCGGCGGGCCCGCCGACCCGCTGTCCCTGGAGGAGATCCGGGCCGCGTACGGCCCCGAGGGGCTGCTCGACCTGGCCTTCGGGCAGGGGCGGCGCGGCACGGTCACCCATCACACCCAGCTCACCCTGTTCAGCGTGGACGGGCTGATAAGGGCCCAGGTGCGCCGCGACACCGGCGCCTGGCACCCGCCGACCGATCTGCACCGGGCGTACCGGCGCTGGGCGGCCACCCAGCGGGACTGGGGGCCGGACGAGCGCCGCAAGGACGACGGCTGGCTGGCCCGGGAGGAGTGGCTGTACGCCCGCCGGGAGCCGACCCGGGCCCTCCTCGTCGGGTTCGGCGACGACGTCATGGGCACGCTGGAGGCACCGAAGAACCCCGATGAGCTGGGGCCGGAGGCGGTGGCCCGGTCCGCGCCCTTCGGGCTGCTGGTCGGCTGGGAGCCGCAGCTCGTCGCGCAGCTGACGGTGGAGTGCGCCGCCCAGAGCCACGGACATCCCCTCGCCTACCTGTCGGCGGGCGCGTACGCCGTGATCGTGCATGGGCTGGCCCGGGGCGAGAGCCTGGACGGCGCCGTGCAGCGGGCCCTCGCCCTGCTCGCCGCCCGGCCCGGCCACCAGCCCGTCTCGGACGCCCTGCAGCATGCCCTCGGGGCGGTACGGCAGGGGATGCCGAGCCCGACGCGGGTGGAGGAACTGGCCGGCGACGGTACGGCGGACGGGCTGCTGGCCGCGTCGGTGTACTGCGCGCTGGTGGGGGAGGACGTCCGGCACGGGCTGTGCCTGGCGGTGAACCAGAGCGGGCCCTCGGCCGCGGCGGGCGCGCTCACCGGCGGCCTCCTGGGCGCCCTCCACGGCGAAACGGCCCTCCCCCCGGCCTGGCTGGCGGAGCTGGAGGGCCGCCCGACGGTGCTGGAACTCGCCGACGACTTCGCGATGGAGATGACCCAGGGCCCGGCACTGCACGGCCCGGCGGGGTCCTCACCGGGGTGGCTGGTCCGCTATCCGCGGGCCTGACCTCGGACCCCGCGCGCGACGGGTGGCCGGTCGGGATGTCTCCCCGGTGGACGGTGCCCCCTACGGCGCTCCCACCACGTCGTCCCCCGCCCCCGCAGGGACCGGTACCGCCGCCACCGCGTCGCCGTCGGTGTTGACCTTCTCGATGATGGCCAGGCGCTCGGGCGTCTCCTCCGGCTTCAGGTAGCCGATGACGGTGTAGAGGACCAGGGACACCGCCAGCGGGACCGAGACCTGGTACTGGAGCGGGACCCCGCCGGAGACGTTCCAGTTGATGGGGTAGTTCACCAGCCAGAACGCCAGCAGACCCGCAGCCCAGCTGGTGAGCGCCGCCGTCGGGCCGGAGCGGCGGAACGGGCGGAGCAGGCCCAGCATCATCGGGATCGCGATCGGGCCCATCAGACCGGCGACCCACTTGATGACGACCGTGATGATGTCCTTGAACGTGGGGGAGTTGACCTGCGTCGCCACCGCCATGGACAGACCGAGGAAGACCAGGGTCGTCACGCGGGCCGCGATCAGTCCGGAGCGCTCGCCCCAGCCCCGGGCACGGGAGGACAGCACCGGAGCCACGTCACGGGTGAACACCGCCGCGATCGCGTTGGCGTCGGAGGAGCACATGGCCATCGTGTGGGAGAAGAAACCGACGACGACCAGTCCCAACAGGCCGTGCGGAAGCAGCTGTTCGGTCATCAGGCCGTAGGAGTCGGAGCCGTCCGGCTTCCGGGCGTGGACCAGGAGGGGGGAGATCCACATGGGGAAGAAGAGGACGACCGGCCAGACCAGCCACAGGACCGCCGACAGGCGGGCGCCGCGCTCGGCCGCGTGTGCGCTGCCCGTCGCCATGTACCGCTGCGCCTGGTTGAGCATGCCGCCGTTGTACTCGAAGAGCTTGATGAACAGGAACGCCAGCAGGAACACCGTGCCGTAGGGGCCGACCAGCGGCTTGCCGTGGCCGTGCAGCGCCGGCTGGTTCCAGGCGTCGAAGAAGCCGATGTGCTTGTCGTTCAGCTTCAGGACGACGGCGACGAACATCGAGACGCCGGCGAGCAACTGGATGACGAACTGGCCGAGTTCGGTCAGCGCGTCCGCCCACAGGCCGCCGATCGTGCAGTACACGGCCGTGATCGCACCGGTGATGAGGATGCCCTGGTTCAGGGTGACCCCGGTGAACACCGACAGAAGGGTGGCGATCGCCGCCCACTTGGCGCCCACGTCCACGATCTTCAGCAGCATGCCGGACCAGGCGAGCGCCTGCTGGGTGGACAGGTTGTAACGGTTCTTCAGGTACTCCAGCGGGGAGGCCACATGGAGCCGGGAGCGCAGTCGGTTGACGCGGGGTGCGAACAGCTTCGACCCGATGGCGACGCCGAGCGCGATGGGGAAGGACCAGGTGACGAAGGAGGTGACGCCGTAGGTGTAGGCGATGCCCGCGTACCCGGTGAACATGACCGCGCTGTAGCCCGACATGTGGTGCGAGATGCCGGAGAGCCACCAGGGCATCTTGCCGCCGGCCGTGAAGAAGTCGGAGACGTTGTCCACGCGCTTGTGCGACCAGACGCCGATCGCGACCATCACACCGAAGTAGCCGATGAGCACGGCCCAGTCGAGACTGTTCATGTGCCCGATCGTGGGTGCCCCCACGTGAACACGACAAGCGACTGTCCGGTCAAGAGCCGGTAAAGATGTTCGTCTTTGTGACCTTCGTTCATCTACATGAACCAGTCGGCGAAGCCGGATCCGGTCGCCAGGCCGTGGTACGGGCGAAGACGTTCGCGCTGCCCCGGCCGGTGGCGGAGTCGTGTCAGCCCGGCAGGACACATCGGGTCACCGCATCAACTCGCCCGCGTTGACCAGCAGCGACTGCCCGGTGATGGCCCGTGCCCGGTCCGAGGCGAGGAACACCACCGCATCGGCCACGTCCCCGTCGGTCGCCGGCTCGGGCAGGGCCATCCGGTCCGTCAGTCGCCCCAGCACCTCCGCCTCCGGCACGCCCTCCGTCTGCGCGGTGAACCGGACGTACGCCTGCACCGGCGGTCCCCACATCCAGCCCGGCAGAACGGTGTTGACCCGGATCCGCCCCGGCCCCAGCTCCCGCGCCAGCGAGTACATCGCGCTCGTCAGCGCACCCTTCGACGCGGCGTACGCCGCCTGCTTCACCTGCGAGGGCGCGGCCACCGCCGACTGGGTCCCGATGAAGACGACGGACCCGCCCCCGCCCTCCCGCAGCGCGGGGAGGCAGGCCCGGGTCATCCGGAGCGTGCCGAGGAGGTTCACCTCCATGACCGACTGCCACGTCGCGAAGTCCGCGTCCTCGACGCCGCCGAAGTACGAGTCCCAGGCCGCCACGTGCACCACCGCGTCGATCCCGCCGAACCGCTCCCGCGCCAGCGCGGCCAGCGCCTCGCACTGCCCCTCGTCGGTGATGTCCGTCGCCCGGTACGCCGTGCGCGCGCCGGACGGATCGATCCCGGCCGCGCTCTTGGCGAGGTTCGCCTCGGTGCGCGCCCCGAGCACCGCGTTCCCGCCGTCCCGTACGACGGCCGCGGCGACCTGGTGACCCAGCCCGGCGCCGACTCCCGAGACGACGACGGTCTTTCCGGCGAGCAGGGACATCCGTACCTCCCGGGCTATGGCGCTTCATCTGACGGACCGTCAGAGTATGGGCGACCGGAGGAGGACGGAAGGGGAGGGAAGGGGAACCGCATGAGCGAGGAGACCCGCAGCGAGGCGTACGCGGAACTGGCCGCCGTGGGACCGTACGGCGTCCGCCCGGGCCACGCCCTGATCACCATGGTCGAGCCGCACCCCGGGCACGAGTACGCCTACAACCGCTGGTACGAGGACGACCACTACTACGCCGGCGCGATGGCCATGCCCTGGATGTACGCGGGCCGCCGCTGGGTGGCGACGAGGGACCTGCAGCTCCTGCGCCGCCCCGAGAAGTCGGCGATCGCCCAGCCCGTCACCGCCGGCTGCTACCTCTCCACGTACTGGATCACCGCCGGCCGCTACGACGACCACATGAAGTGGACCGTCGCCATCAACAGGCGCCTCAACCGCGACGCCCGCGTCTACCACGACCGCACCCACGTCTTCACGTCCTTCCAGGACCACGAGACGACGGTCTACCGCGACGGCGCGGTCGGCCCGCGGGACTTCCACGCCCTGGACCACCCCTACGCGGGCCTGGTCCTGGAGGTGATCGACACGGAGTCGGCGGAGCAGCGGGCCGAGCTGCTCCAGTGGCTGGCCGCCCGGCACCTCCCGCGCCGCCTCGCGGGCTCCCCCTCCGCCCTGGTGACGGTCTTCCGCCCCACCCCCCTGCCCGGCGACCGCATGACCTACGTCAAGCAGGTCGAGGGCGTCGACACCCGTCTGACGCTGCTGTGGTTCCTGGAGGCCGACCCGAGGGAGTGCTGGCAGGACCACTTCACGGGGCTGGACGAGCAGGTGACCGACTCGGGCCTGGGCAGGCTGGAACTGCTGGCGCCGTTCGTCCCGACGGTGCCGGGGACGGACCGGTACGTCGACCGGCTCCGCTGAACCTCACCGGGTCACGGCGTCACGGCGTCACGGAGTCGCGGGGCCACGGAGTCCTGAGCTCGTCCGGACACGGGGTGCCCCGGGGGAGCTGGTACGGCGCCGCCAGCCGGTAGGTTCCCGCCTTCGGCGCGAGCAGCATGGTCCACTTGTCCCCGTTGGCGTCCTCCGGCGTCTCCGCCAGGCACCCGTTGGCGTTCCGGTACTTCTTCGGCGGGCCGGAGGAGACCATCTGCGGCGGCTTCAGGCTCTTGCCGTGCTCGTCGACGATGCTCAGCCACGGCGAGTAGGGGATCCTGATCAGGATCCGCCCGGCCTTGCGCACCTGAAGGGTCATCTCGCCCTGGTCGGCGCGGTCCACCACGGCGTCGGGCTCGGCCAGCGGCGTCGGATCGGTCACCCGGAACAGCTGCCAGTTGGCGTCGCCCCACACCTGCGTCAGATACGGCATCCCGCGCCGCAGCAGTTCCCGCTCGCGCTCGCCGCCGTCGCCGTCCGGGTTGTCCTTCGGCAGGACGACGAAGTGGACGGCCCAGCGCTGCAGCCACTCGTGGTAGTTCGCCGAGTTGAGGGTGTCGTCGTAGAAGAGCGGGTTGCGCTCCATGTCGGCCTGCCGGTTCCAGCCGCGCGCCAGGTTGACGTACGGCGCGAGCGCCGACGCCTCCCGGTGCGAGCGGGCCGGGACCACCTCGACGCGGCCCTTCTCGGCACCGGCCTTCTGCAGCTGGTGCACCAGCGGGGCGAGCTCGCGGGCCCAGGACGCGGCCGGGGTCGTGTGGATGATGTCGTCCACCGACTTGAAGCCGATCCAGCCGGCGAAGCCCAGGAGCGCCAGCACGGTCGTGTACCACCTGCGGGACTTCGGCACCGTGAACGGCAGCGCGGCCACCAGCGCCGCACCCGCGAACAGCATCGGCAGCCGGGAGATGTTGGAGCCGATCTGCGAGTTGATCAGCCACACCAGGACCACGCCGACGCTGTAGACGGCCGCCGTCAGCCGGACCGTCACCCACTGCCTGGGCACGAGGAACAGGCACAGCAGGCCGTACAGCAGGGGCAGGATCACCGAGCCGATCGTCATCGGCTGGGTGCCCGAGAAGGGGAAGAGGAAGTACGAGGCGGCGACCACCACGGTCGGGGCGAGACCCAGCGCCCAGGCGCCCGGCCGCCGCTTCTGCAGGAACAGTGCGACCGCGACCAGCCCGACGAACAGCCCCGAGACGGGCGAGGCCATGGTGGACAGACCGGCCAGCGGGGCGGCCACCGCCGCCTTCGCCCAGCGTTTGTGACGCCACCGGTACGGCCAGCAGAAGACGGCCGCGACGGCGCCGAGCGCGAACATCGTGCCGAGCCCGAAGGTCACCCGGCCGGAGATCGCGTTGCACAGAAACGCGAAGACCCCGGCGAGCGAGGCCCACAGCGGGTTCTTCACCGCGCGGCTGCGGATCAGGACCAGCGTCAGCAGGCCCGCCGACACGGTCCCGGCGATCATCATCGTCGTACGGACGCCGAGCACGGCCATCAGATACGGCGACACCACGCTGTACGACACCGGGTGCATGCCGCCGTACCAGGCGAGGTTGTACGCCGAGTCCGGGTGCCGGCCGACGAACTCCGCCCAGGCGTCCTGCGCCGCGAGATCGCCACCGCTGTTCGCGAACGTGAAGAACCAGACGATGTGCAGGACCCCCGCGAGGGCCGTCACGGACAGCACGGGGTGCTTGAGCAGCCGCTGCCGCAGGGGTTCGGCGGCGGCGAGGAGACGCGCGAGCCGGCCGGCGGGCGTGTCGAGGTGCTCACTGTCGGTACGGCCGTCCGGGTGGCCGGAGTGATCCCCGCGACCGTCCGGGTCAGGCTCGGACAGGCGTATTCGCGGGCCGGATCCCGGCCCAGGATCGGCGTCGTCGGCGCGTGTCGGCTCGGCTGTGGCCACCTGAAGGCACTCCCCGTGTCCCGTCTTCTGTTCTCGGCCGTGTTCCACGGTGTTCCCGGCTGCTTCCCGTCCAGTTCGCGGCCATGTCCCGGTGACCGGCGACCTGCCCCGATTCGTGACGCTAGCACGCACCCCGCCGCGGGTCTCCGTCGGCGGGGTGCGTGCTGGTGAGACCGCGGTGCGGACTCAGCCCAGACGGGTCAGCTTGGCGCCGAAGCCGGGCTCCGCCAGATCCTCCTGCAGGGCCACCGGCACCCTGACCGCGCCGGCCGAACCGTCACCCACGGTGAGCGAGCCGACCTGGGTGCCGGCCTTCGCTGTGTGCGGCACCTTGTCGGCGGCGAAGGACAGCTTCACCGTCAGCCCCGACCAGCCGGCCGCCGTGACGTCCTTCGTCGCCACGATGGGCGTACGGCCGCCGAGACCGTCGTCGACGTACCCGACCACATCGCCCTTCTTCAGGATCGTCACCGACTTCAGGGCGCCCTGCGCGGCGCGGATCAGCTTGTCGCCCGCGTCCAGGACCCCGCTGATGATGGTGTGGTCGAAGCCGCCGGCGGGCTGGCGCAGCACGGCCCCGATGATGGTGCGCGTCTCGCCGCCGACCTGCTGCTTCGCCGCGAAGACGAGGTTGCCGAGGGCGGCCGGCGTGGTGCCGGTCTTGATGCCGACGACGTTGTTGTGGCCGACCAGGCGGTTGTAGTTGGAGTGGTTGACGCCCTTGTAGTCGTTGTACGACATCATCGCCGCGACCTCGCGGAAGACGGGCTGCTCCATCGCCGCCCGGGCCAGCTTCACCTGGTCCACCGCGGTGCTGACCGTGGAGGCGGTCAGGCCCGAGGGGTCGGTGTACGTCGTGTTGGTCATGCCGAGACCCTTGGCGGCGGCGTTCATCTTCTCCGTGAACGCCTGCTCCGAGTGGGAGTCCCAGCGGGCGAGCAGCCGGGCCACGTTGTTGGCGGAGGGCAGGAGGATGGCCTCCAGCGCCTCGCGCTCGGAGATCGAGTCGCCCGCGGTGACGCGGACGGTGGACTCCTGGCCCGCGTCCGACTGCTGCTCGGCGGGCTTGTCGATCGTGATCTTCGGACCGTCCTGACCGCTCTTGAGCGGGTGGTCGCGCAGGATGAGGTACGCGGTCATCACCTTGGCGACGCTCGCGATCGGTACGGGCTTCTGGTCGCCGGAGTTACCGAACGTGCCGATGCCCTGGACGTCCAGCGCGGCCTGACCAGTGGCCGGCCACGGGATGCCGGCCTTGCCGCCGTCGAAGGTGTAGGTGTCCTTCGCGGTGAGGTCGAGCGTGGGGTCGGGGAGCGGGCGGAGGGTCTGTACGACCGCGAAGATGATCGCCAGGAGCAGGACCAGGGGCGTCCAGATCTTGACCCGGCGCACGACCGTGCGGACCGCCGTCTCCGGGGGCGGCGGCGTGTTCGTCAGCTCCGCCAGGAGGTCCAGCGGGGGCTTCGGGGGGAGCGGCTGCTGGGTGGTGCGCTCGGGGCCGACCTGGGGGACGGGGGTGGTGGTGTCCGGCCTGGCCTCCGGCTTGGTCTCCGGCTTGGCGGCCGGCGCCATGTCGTTCTTGAGCGCGACGAACTTACTGGTGCGCTCGGGGTCGGACTCCGGGGCCTTGGGCGTGTTCGTCTTCCCGCCGAGCTTGAGCATGGTCGTCGGCTGGTCGACCTGCGGGGCGGACGGGGGCTTTATCGCCTTGAAGACGGTGGTGGGCTGGTCGACGGGGGCGTCGTCGCCCGCGTCCGCCTCCGGCGTGGGGGCGGGTTCGTCACTCGCCTCGGCTTCGCCTTCGGCGTCCGCGCTCCCACCCGCACCACTCGTGCGGGTCTCGTCGTCGGCTGCGGTCGCCTCCGGCGTGGGGGCGGGTTCGTCACTCGCCTCGGCTTCGCCTTCGGCGTCCGTGCTCCCACCCGTACCACCCGCGGGGGTCTCGTCGTCGGCTGCGTCCGCCTCCGGCGCGGGGGCGGGTTCGTCACTCGCCTCGGCTTCGCCTTCGGCGTCCGTGCTCCCACCGGCACCGCCCGTGCGGGTCTCGTCGTCGGCTGCGGGTGGCCCCTGTGGGGCGTCCTCGCCGTCGGCGTCCTCGGACCCGGCCTCGGCGACCACGGCCTCGGCTTCGCCGGCCTTCGCCTTCGCATCCGCCTGGGCCCCGGCGCCACTGTCCGCGTCGGAGTCCGCGTCAGCCTCCGGTTCGGTGCCCGTGTTCGCCTCCGCGTCGGCCTCCGTGGCCTCGGACCCGGTCTCGGTCTCCTCGGCCTCCGGCTCATCCGTCTCCGGCTCATCCGTGGCCGTCGGACCGGGACTTGCGGCGTCGCGGACCCAGGACGAGACCGCCTCGCGGAGGGCGGTGTCCTCCGACGGGGCTTCCGAGGCGCGGTCCTTGACGTCACGGACCGACAGGACCTTCGTTGCGGTGTCCGCGCCACCGGGCGCGGAATCCTTTTCGCGGGAGACGGCGAGGCGCGGATCGCGTGCCTCGGGAACCGGACCCGCGCTCCCCGACGTCGGTTCTGCCGACGACTCGCGCTGCTTCGACCTGTCGGGGGACTCGCCCGCCACCGATGCCTCCTCCATGCGCCGCACGCCTACGCGCGCGCCCTGTCCGAACCGTGTACCAGTGTCCTGTGTGAGGGCTTGGCCCCTGCAGTAGACGAGAACGACATACCTACCGGTTCCCTCACGAACCGGTCACGCACCCTCGACAGACCAATGTGAGAGGGGTCACCCTGTCATTCATCCACGCGGGGAGGCATGGATGGGCAGGAGCCGCAGAACACTTCCGGAGGAGCTTCTGCTGCTGGCACTGGACCCGGCCACGGGTACCACTGCGCAGCCGCAGTCGCTCGACCTCGGTCTGGCCGGTGCACAGCTAGTGGAGCTGGCGCTGGCCGGACGGATAGCCCCAGACGGGGATCGTATCGCCGTGGTGGTGCCACGGCCGACTGGAGATCCGACTCTGGACTGCGCGTTGGAGTTGCTGCGAAGGCGTGGCGCTCCCGTGCGTGCCGTCCACTGGATCGGCGGACCCCGGCTGGGGCTCCGTCAGACGTACCTCTCGCATCTGGAGCGGTGCGGCATGGTGCATGCCGTGGCCGGTCAGATGTGCGGGGTGCTGCCGACGACGCGCTATCAGGCGACGGACAACGAGATCAGCCGGGAGATCCGAGCCCGGCTGGATTCCGCGATCCGCACCGGCGTGCCGCCGGACCCGCGGACCGCGGCGCTCGCCGCCCTGGCGCACGCCGTCGGGCTCGGCAAGCACCTGTATCCGGGGAACGAGGGACGGTCGTCCCGGTCCCGGCTGCGGGATCTGATCCGGCACGACCCCATGGGCGGGCTTGTCGCGCACGCCGTGATGGACGTGCAGAACGGTGCCGTCGCACAGCCGCGCCGGGGCGCCGCCGCCACCGGGCGGCAGGGCGCGGCGGCCGGTGCACGGTCCGCGGCGGAACCCGCACGCGGGGTTCCGATGCAGCCGCACCGCGGATCCATGGCACGCGCCGTGGCCCACTGAGCCGTAACCCCGGTTCGCGCACGGCCGTTTCGGGAGCCGTCGGTCGGAGCGGGGCGGTGGGATCCTTCCCCGGGATCCCGCCGCCCCGCTCGACTGCGTTCCGGTACACCATCGGGTGGCGAGCCGTGGCGAACTGACGCGTACGCGCCGCATATCCACCGTTTCCCAGCGGTAGAAAGCACCTTGGTGGCAGTCTGCTCAGCAGCAGATACGCAAAGTGTTAAGCAACAGGCAGGCAGCCGGAGGTGCACGTCCCGTGGCGTCCAATGTCAATCCCACCGTCAGGCGGCGCCGGCTGGGCCAGGAGCTCCGCAGGCTTCGCGAGCTCAAGGGCATGACGGCCGAGGAAGTGGCGGAACGACTGCTGGTGTCGCAGTCGAAGATCAGCCGGCTGGAGAACGGCCGCAGAAGCATCAGTCAGCGCGATGTGCGCGACCTGTGCGGGGTCTACGAGGTCGAGGACCAGCGGATCGTCGACTCGCTGATGGAGATGGCCCGGGACTCCCGGCAACAGGGCTGGTGGCACACCTTCGGGGACATCCCCTACAGCGTGTACATCGGGCTGGAGACCGACGCCGAGTCGCTCAGGGTGTACGAACCCCAGCTGGTCACCGGTCTGTTGCAGACCCGCGCCTACGCGGAGGCCCTGGTGCAGGGCGCGCTGCCGGAGACGTCGACCGCCGAGATCGAGAAGCGTGTGCAGGTGCGCATGCGCCGACAGGAACGTATCACCGCCGAGAACAACCCGCTCCGGCTGTGGGTGGTGCTCGACGAGGCGGCGCTCAAGCGTGTCGTGGGCAGCAGGCTGGTGATGCGCGAGCAGCTGGACCATCTGATCGAGATGTCCCAGCTGCCGCACGTCACCGTGCAGGTGCTGCCGTTCGAGGTGGGCGCGCATCCGGGGCTCAACGGCCAGTACGCGATCCTCGAGTTCGCCGACGCGGCCGACTCCAGCGTGGTGTACCTGGAGGGCGTCACCAGCGACCTGTACCTGGAGAAGGCCCAGGACGTGCAGAAGTACGCCGTGATGTACGAGCATCTGCGGGCACAGTCCCTCAATGTGGAGCAATCCCGGCAGTTCATTGCGAAAGTGGCGAAGCTGTACGCCGAATGAGCGGCTGTCACGGAGGGCGCCGGATCTTACACCGAAGGTCCATTCCGATGGAAGGCTCTCCTGGAATATGCCATCCGGTTGAGTGAACGACTACTCCGGCAGGCGCGGTTGCCCGGTAGCGTCGATCACGCCAATCAGACGACAAGGTTGGCGTGAACCGCACTATCGCAACTCGCAACAGGAGTGGACATGGCACTGATTCAGGGCGCTTCGGAGACGTGGATGAAGTCCTCCTATTCCGCGGGCAACGGCGCCTGCGTCGAGGTCAAGTCGCCCACCGACGCCGAACTCGCCGTCCGTGACTCCAAGGTCTCCGAGGGCCCGATCCTGGCCTTCCCCGCCGACGCGTGGAACGCCTTCGTGACCTCGGTCAAGGCCTAGGGGGCCCTCCCTGACCTTCGTCAGTGAAGCCCCCCCGACGAAAACAACTTCACAAGCACCACCAGAAGAGCCCTCTCGACCGGTCGCCGTCCTTGCCGAGAGGGCACCTTCTGTTCGGGGGCACCGGGGCAAGGCCCAGCGCGGCTCAGCCGAGCTGGGCCTCGATGGCGGTCACGATCGCGTCCGACTCCGGCTCGGTCTGCGGCGAGAACCGGGCCACGACCGTGCCGTCCCGCCCGATCAGGAACTTCTCGAAGTTCCAGCGGATGTCGCCGCTGTGCCCCTCGGCGTCGGCGAAGCCCACCAGACGCTCGTACAGCGGATGCCGGCCCTCGCCGTTCACCTCGACCTTCTCGGTGAGCGGGAAGGTCACGCCGTACGTCGCCGAGCAGAACTCCGCGATCTCCTCGGCGGTGCCGGGCTCCTGCCCGAGGAACTGGTTGCAGGGCACCCCGAGCACGGTGAACCCGCGGTCGGCGTACCGCTCCTGGAGCTTCTCCAGGCCCGTGTACTGGGGGGTGAGGCCGCACTTGGAGGCCACGTTGACGACGAGGACGGCCTTGCCCTCGTACTGGGTGAGGTCGGCGGGGCCCCCGGCGAGGGAGCCGATTTCTACGTTCAGCACGTTGGTCATACGGGGAGCCTAGACGCCCGAGGGCCGCACATCAGGCACAGCCCCGCGCCCCCTGGGGCGCCTCCAGCAGGACATCTCCGGCAGCCGTCCGTACGTACAACACCGACCGTCCGGCCCTGCGCCGTTCCACCAGCCCCGCTTCCCTGAGCACCTTCAGGTGGCGCCCCACCGAGCCCAGCCCCTGCCCGGTCACCGCCGTCAGCTGGGTGGTGCTCATGGGGGAGGCGAGGAGGGCCAGGACTTCGGCCCGGGCCGGACCGAGCAGGGCGCCCAGGGCGGACGGGACGGTTCTGATGCCCGCGTCGGCGAGGGCACCGGCGCACGGGTAGACCACCGCGTAGCGCACCCCGTCGTCCCAGGCGACCCAGCCCGCCCGCTGCACGGTCACCGGCACGAAGAGCAGCTCGGCACCGGAGATCTCCCGGGGCGGGTACGCGTGCAGGTTGATCTGGAGCAGGTTCTCGCCGAGCCAGCGGGTGCGTCCGGGCCGCAGCTCGTCGAGCACGCTCACCCAGCCGCCCCGGCTCACCTGCGCGGTCCGCGCGACCACGTCCGCCTCCAGCACCCGCCGCCGCCGCTCCCAGGACGGCCGTACGGTCCTCTCCCACACCCACTGAAGGAGTACGGCCGCCCGCTCGGGCAGGTCGTCCCGGTCCAGCTCGGCGGGGAGCGGGCCGACGAGTGCGGTGCGCAGATGGGCGCGGGCCGCCTCCGGCGCGGTCGAGCGGACCCGGGAGACCTCGTCCGCGAACGTCTCCCCGCCGCGGGGCGCCGGGGTCAGGAAGTCGGCGATCCACTCCCGGCCGAGCCCGGCCCGCACCAGCCGTGCCGTCACCGGCTCGGCCGCCAGCAGCGCCCGGTAGGCGGGCAGCTGGGCGCGCAGCCACGCCTGCTCACCGGGATGCGCGGCGTCCGCCCCGTGCAGCAGCTTCAGGCAGGCGAAGGTCTCGGCGAGCGGCGAGACGACGAACCGGCTACGGGCGAGTGTGTCCGCGTTGAGCTGCCACAGGCCCACCCCGGGACCCCCCTCACGGCCGTACGGGCTTTCGCGCTGTGGCGAAACAATAACGAGCCCGCCCGTGACCCGCCGAGACTCCCCGGCATGTCCAGCTATCGATCCCTGCTCCGCACCCCGGAGTTCACCCCGCTCTTCGCCGGCTCGGCCGCGCAGACCGCCGCGCAGACGGTCGGCGGGCTGGCCCTGGCCACCCTCGTGTACCGGGCCACCGGCTCGCCGCTGCTGTCGGCGGTGAGCATGTTCGGCCCCTCGCTCGCCCAGGTGCTGGGCGCGACCTTCCTGCTGTCCGGCGCCGACCGGCTGCCCCCGCGTACGGCGCTGTCCGCGATCGCGCTCGCCTTCGCGGCCGGTACGGCGGTTCAGGCGGTGCCCGGTCTGCCGGTCGGCGCGGTCTTCGGCGTCCTGCTGCTGCTGGGCCTCGTGGCCTCCCTGGGCGCCGGGGTCCGCTGGGGCCTGCTGAACGAGATCCTCGCCAAGGACGGCTATCTGCCGGGGCGTTCGCTGTTCAACATGATGAGCGGGCTGATGCAGATCGCCGGGTTCGCCACCGGCGGCGCCCTGCTCGCGATGCTCTCCCCGCGCGTCTGCCTGCTGCTGGCGGCGGCCCTGTACCTGACGGCCGCGCTCGCCCTGCGCCTCGGCCTGACCGCCCGCCCGCCCCGGAGCGGGGGCCGCCCCACCGCGTCGGCGACCTGGCGCACCAACGCCCTGCTGTGGTCGTCCCGCCCGCGCCGCCTCACCTACCTGGGCCTGTGGCTGCCCAACGGCCTGGTCGTCGGCTGCGAGTCCCTGTACGTGTCGTATGCGCCGCACGCCGCCGGCACGCTGTTCGCCTGCGGGGCGTTCGGCATGTTCGCCGGCGATGTGGCGGTGGGCCGGCTGCTGCCGCCCGCGGTACGCCGCCGCCTGGCCACGCCCCTGTTGCTGTTGCTGGCGACGCCGTACCTGGTGTTCTGCGCGCACCCGCCGCTGCCGGTGGCGGCGGTGTGCGCGACGGTCGCCTCCGTGGGCTTCGGCGCGAGCCTCGTGCAGCAGGAGCGGCTGATGGACCTGACCCCGGACGAACTCGCCGGCCAGGCCCTGGGGCTGCACTCCTCCGGCATGCTCACCATGCAGGGGGTGAGCGCCGCGCTGGCCGGCGCGGTGGCACAGCTCACCTCGCCCGCCGCGGGGATGACGCTGATGGCGGCGGGCTCGGTGGCTGTGACACTGGCGCTCGCTACGGCTGCTCGGCGCTCTGCGGAGCCGGGGCGGGAGCCTGCTGCTGCCGAGGCACGCTGAGGTCGGCGTCGATCTTCTGCGCCGCCCGGTCGAAGTAGCGCAACAGCTCGACGGGGAAGGGCATCACAAGGGTCGAGTTCTTCTCGGCGGCGACCTCGACGACCGTCTGCAGGAGCCGCAGCTGCATGGCCTCCGGACTGTCGGACATGATCCTGGAGGCGTTGGCGAGCTGCTGTGCGGCCTGGAACTCACCGTCGGCGGTGATGACCCGGGCCCGCCGCTCCCGCTCGGCCTCGGCCTGCCGGGACATGGACCGCTTCAGCGACTCGGGCAGCTGGACGTCCTTGATCTCGACGCGGTCGATGTGGATGCCCCACCCGGCGGCCGGGCTGTCGATCATCAGCGCCAGCCCCTCGTGCAGCCGCTCCCGGTCGCTCAGCAGGTCGTCCAGATCGCTCTTGCCGATGATGGACCGCAGCGAGGACTGGGCGACCTGCCCGACGGCGAAGACGTAGTCCTGGACCTCGATGGCCGCGCGCACCGGGTCGGTCACCCGGAAGTAGACGACCGCGTCGACCTTCACCGACACGTTGTCCTTGGTGATGCCCTCCTGGGTGGGCACGGGCATGGTCACGACCTGCACGTTGACCTTGCGCATACGGTCGGCGAAGGGGATCAGGAAGGTGATGCCGGGCTGCCGGTGGCCCGGCAGGGCCTTGCCCCACCGGAACACGACCCCCCGCTCCACCTGGTTGACCACCCGCATACCGCTCTTCAGCACGAACAGCGCCAACAGCGCCACCACGACGACCGCCACCACGGTGCCTTCCATGGGCACTCCATTCCTCGCAACGGCACGGACACCGGGAAGGACACCGGCGGTGGCCGGATGGATGCGGTCGCCGCGTCATGAATGCGTCAAGACTGTAGGGCTCGGTCACGCCGTGGGCAGGGCGATCGTGAATCTGGCGCCGGGGGTGTGCCCGGGGTCGTAGGACACCTCACCGCCGACGGCGCGGGCCAGGCGGCGTGCGAGTGGGAGCCCCAGGCCCGCGCCGTCGTGCCCGTCGCCGGAGTCGGCGCGCCGGCCCGGCTGGAACAGCTCGCCCACGAAGGCCTCCGGCACGCCGGGGCCGTCGTCGACGACATCGATCCGCACGGAGCCGGGCACGCGCCGCGCGGAAACGGTCACGGTGGAACGGGCGTAGCGGGCGGCGTTCGCGAGCAGGGGGCTGACGATGCGTTCGAGGAGGCCGGAGGGAACGCCGGCCTCCAGCACCGGAGCATCCGTCTCCACGGCCGTCCGCACCCGCTCCGGCGCGTCGAGCTGCCGGAGCAGGCGGTCCAGGACCGGCACGACGTCGGTCGTTCCGGGGGCGGTCGCCGGGTTCAGCGTGTTCTCGCGGGCCTCGTTGAGCAGCGTGTCGCAGATCGTGCGCATGGACTGCGCGGCCTCGGCGATCACCTCGTGGGCGGCACGGGTCTCGGCGTCCGTGCGCGGCCGGGTCCGCCACCAGTCGAGCTCCATGATGATCCTGGTGAGCGGGGTGCGCAGTTCGTGGGACAGCTCTCCGGTCAGCTGTTGCTCGTGGCGCAGCACTGTGCGGATGCGGTCGAGGAGCGCGTCCAGCGAGGCGCCCAGACGGGCGAGTTCGGCCGGGTGTTCCGCCGCGCCGAAGCGGTCGTCCGAGCCCACCGCACTCCACTGCGTGGCCTGGTCGGTCATGGTCCGCACCGGCCGCAGCGCCCGGCCGACGGACAGGCGGGTCAGGACGTACGTGCACCCGAGCATCACGGTGTCCAGGATCAGCGACCCCAGCAGCAGGGTGTCGGCGGAACTGCGGTACGGGGCCAGGTCCAGGGCGGTGACCACGGTGGCGCCGGCGTGGCGGCCGGGAATCGGCAGGGAGCACAGCCGGACGGGCCGGTGGCCGTGGGCGTGGAAGGGGGCGCAGGCGCGCCCGCGCCGTGCGGCCAGCCCGTCGGCGGCGCGGGTCAGTGCGCCGTCCCCGGCGGTGGACGGCGGCTTCTCCAGCAGGCCGGTCCCGGCGTAGATCCACACGTTGGTGTCGAGCAGGCGGTCGTTGACCGTTTCCACGACGCGGACCCGGGAACCGCTGGTGTCGACGGTCGTGGCCACCGCCGCCGCCCTGTTGCGCAGCTCGTCGTCCGCCTGGTGCTGCAGATGCCGGTCCATCACGGCGTTGAACGCCACGGTCAGCACCGTCATCAGCAGCGCGGCGGCGGTCAGCGCCACGAGGGAGAGCCGCCCGCGCAGGGTGCGCGGGGCCAGGCGGCGAAGGACCCCGAGGGAGCCGAGGGCACGGTTCATGGTGTCAGCAGCATCGCACCCAGGCGTCTGGCTGCCAGCCACCGCGCCAGGACGGCCGACCACCGCCGCGTCGCGCGCGTCGCCGTCAGTGCCACCAGGGCGCCGACGAGGAGACCTGCCAGGACGTCGTGCGGATAGTGCACGCCGACCCACACCCGGGAGATCCCCATGGCCAGCGCGGCCACGACCGCGACCGCCCCGAGACGGCGCGAGACGAACAGGAGGGCCACGGCGGCAGCGGCGGCGATGGCCGCGTGGTTGCTCGGGAAGGACCAGTCGCCGGGTCCCGGGCACGCCTCCAGTGTTCTCACGTGCAGGCTCTGACACGGCCGGTCCTCGCGCACCGCCAACTTGAGGAGGGCGTCCACGCCGTACGCCACGACGACGATCACCGGCACCGCCAGTGCCGACACCGCGGCGACGGCCCCCTTGCGCCGGGCTCCCCACCAGCCGGCCACGGCCAGGACGGCGAACACCGCGAGCCCGTACGTCGACCAGGCCGAGACCGTGCCGTCCAGCCAGGCCGGCGAGTGCCACGCGAGGCGCACCACGTCCGAGTAGGCGGAACCGTCGACGGAGGACCCGTCGAAGGCGAGGATCACAGTGCTCATCGGGGCGGGCCTTTTCGTGCGGGTGCATCTGCGGGTGAATCGGCGTGAGTGAACGGCCGGCAACTGGATGACTACAGAAACGTAGACCGTCTACTGAACCGTAGACGAACGGCATCCTGGAATCGTTCCGGTCGCCGGCACCTCATCGGCACCTCATTCGCCGCAGGCCACCCGCGGCCCACCCGCAGGCCATCCGTGGTCACGCAGCCGGCCGACGTCGAAGCCACGCTCCGCGCAGGTGTCGAGGATGCGGGGCAGCGCGCCCAGGGCCGAGTGCCAGGCGCCCGGCGCGGAGGTGCAGTCGGAGTCGTGGAGCAGGATGGTGCCGCCGCCGTCCAGATCGCGGGTGACGGTGCGGTGGACGGACGCCGGGGTGGCCCTGGCCCTCCAGTCCTCACCCCAGCAGGTCCACAGCACCGGCGTGAGACCGAGGCGGCGGGCCGCCACATGGGCGGCGGTCGACATGACGCCGTAGGGCGGCCGGAAGAGGGTGGGCACGCGCCCGGTGAGCGCGGCCACGGTGTCACGGGCGCGGGCGAAGTCGTCGTAGGTCGCGCGCGGGCCGCGCAGCAGCAGCGGGCGGTGCAGCCAGCCGTGGATGCCGATCTCGTGACCTGCCCCGGCGATCTCGCGGACCAGACCGGGTGAGCGGTGCGCCTGCGCGCCGAGCAGGAAGAAGGTGGCATGCACCCCACGCTCGGCGAGCAGCCGCAGGAAGAGCGGGGTGGAGCGGGGGTCCGGTCCGTCGTCGAAGGTCAGCGCGACGTGGTCCGGACGGCCCCGGCCCGCGAGGCGGGGCATGAGCCGGTTGCGCAGGGGGCCGTAGGTGGAGACGACGGGTGTGGCGTGGGCGGCGGCGAGTACGGGCAGGGCCGCCAGGGCAGCCGTACGGAAGGTGTGGGCGGTGGTCACGAGTGGTGGCCTTCCTGCCGGGGGGCGAGATGTGCGGCGAGTGCGTCCGGGTCGAGGCGGTGGCCTATGGCGTGCGCCAGTGCGGGGCCGTCGTACGCCGTCGCGATCCCGGTGCCGACGGCGCACGCCCACACGGCGCACGCGACGGCGGCCGTGGCGGCGAGCCGGCGCGGCGTGGGGCGTCGGCGCGTGAGGGGGCGCGGGCGGCGTTGCGTGAGCCCCGAGTGGTGCACGCGGGCTATCTCGGCCGCCGGGCCTTCGCCCGGCGCCCCGGCGAACAGGGCGAGGCCCGTCTCGCGCTGGCGCGGACCGAGCGGGCCGTCGATCAGGTCGTGCAGGACGGCCTTGAGGCCGGCCGGGTCGCGGATCCACACCGCCGCCCCGGCCTCGTCCAGGGCTGCGGCGTTGGTCAGGCCGTGGCCGGGTATGCAACGGTAGCCGGCGACCGGCAGGCCCGCGGCGAACGCCTCCAGGGAGGTCAGTCCGCCGGCGTTCTGGATGAGGACGTCGGCGGCGTGCATCAGGGCGGGCATGTCGTCCACCCAGCCGTAGGCATGCTCGATGCCGTCGGCGCGCAGTCGCTCGGCCAGCGCCTGGTTCCGGCCGCAGACGACGACCGGTACGGCCGCGCCGCTGTCGCGCACCTCCAACGCCACCCGCCGGACCGGCCCGACGCCCCAGGAGCCGGCGACCAGCAGGGCGAGCGGAGTGTGCGGCGGCAGCCCGAACCTGGCCCGCGCGCGGTCGCGTTCCTCCCGGTCGCAGGGCCGGAACCGCGGGTCGGTGACCGGCCCGCGCACCCGTACGTCCCGGGCGCCGGCGGCCCGCGCCTGGGCGGCGGGCACGGCGTGGGCCGCGAGGTGGACGTCCACGCCGTCCGCCACCCACAGCGGATGCACGGAGAAGTCGGTGAGGTAGGTGAGGACCGGCACGGTCAGCCGCCCGTCCAGGCGCAGCCTGCCGAGCACCCGGCTCGCCCCGGGGTAGGTGGAGACGACCGCTCCGGTCCCGGGAGCCAGGGCCCGCAGCACCCGGTCCTCGGCCGCGCGGAGCAGCGCCCGCGCCGCCGGGCCGCCGCCTCCCGCGCGCTCGGTGCTGGAGTAGATGCGCTGGTAGGCCCACGGCGCTCGGACGAGCAGCCGGTGGTAGCCCTCCTGGACGGCCCTGCCGAGCCGGGCGGGCAGCAGGTCGAGCAGATCGTGCCGGTCGACGGTGAAGCCGTCTGCCGTGAGGCGGCGGTCCAGCTCGGCGGCGGCGCCGTCGTGGCCCGCGCCGACGCTCGCGGAGATGATCGCGATCCGGCCGGAGGACGTCGCCGGACCGGGGTCCGTCGTCTCGCTTCGCGGCCGCGACACGGTGCCCGCGGGCGCGGGGCTGGGGAGAGTGCGTCCGGCTTGGGGCATGGGTCGGTCCTCCGCCCGTCGGGAGCTGGGGGGCTCTACAAGATGTAGTAGATCGCGCTTCGAGGCCGGAGCATACCTCCTACAACTAGTAGGAGATGTTCGGTGGCCTGCAGAGGACGACCGGGTAGCCTCTGCTGACGAGGGTGAGGAAGGGCAGACGGTGAGCGACCCGACGGACGAGGAGACCCACGGCGGAGCCGGCAGGCGGGCGCGCGGTGAGCTGGAGGGCGATGTGCTGGCCGCGCTGTGGGCCGCCGACGGCCCGCTGACCGCCCGCCAGGTGCTCGAGCGGCTCCCGGGCGACCTGGCGTACACCACCGTGCTGACCATCCTGTCCCGCCTCCACGACAAGGGCATGCTCCTACGGAACCGGGAGGGCCGCGGATACGCCTACACCCCGGTCCGCGACGAGGCCTCGCACACGGCCCGGCGGATGCGGTCGCTGCTGGAGGAAGGTACCGACCGCGAGGCCGTGCTCACCCGCTTCGTGTCCGAACTCTCCGCACGGGACGAGCAGTTGCTGCACCAGCTGCTGTCCGGGCACGACACCCGCGACGAGCGTTCCGACGGAAGGCGGTGAGCCGGTGCTGATCAGCGTCTACGTCCCGTTCGTCGTCACCGCCGTGATCAGCGTGCTCGCGCCGCGCCTGGCGCGCCGGCTCACCCCGCGTCCCGCGGCCTGGGCCCTGGCCTGCGCCGCGCTCGTCACCGCCGGCGGCTGGACCGGCTCGCTCGCCCTGCTGGCGTTCACCGGCATCGCGCAGATCCCCGAGGTCGCGGCCGAGGGCCACTGGTCGGTGGCCGCGCTGCGCGCCGAGGACCCCGTGTACGCCGTCGTCGCGGTCGTCAGCGCGCTCGTCCTCGCCACCGGCGTCGTCTCGCTGGGCGTGTCCGCCCTCCGCCAGGCCCGCCATGTCGCGCGGGTGCGGCGGGAGTGCAAGGGGCTGCGCGGTGACACCGAACTGGCCGTGGTCGACGACGACGCTCCGCTGGCGTTCGCCCTGCCCGGCGCGCCCGGACGCATCGTGGTGTCCCGGGGCATGCTGTGCTGTCTCGGCGACGACGAGCGCGAGGCGTTGCTGGCGCACGAGCGGGCCCATCTGCGCCGGAGGCACCACCTGTTCCTGAGCCTGTGGCGGCTCACGGCGGCCCTGAACCCGCTGCTGCGCCCCCTGGCCGACACCGGCGCCTTCGTCCTGGAACGCTGGGCCGACGAGGAGGCCGCCACGCAGGTGGGCGACCGGGCGGTCGTCGCCCGCGCGGTCGGGCGCGCGGCACTCGCGTCCACCGGCGCGTCGCGCCCCGCCGTTCTGGCCGCGACCGGCGGTGAAGTCCCCCAGCGGGTACGGGCCCTGCTGGCGCCGCCCCCCGCCCGCCGAAGCCTGCCCTTCCTGGTCGGCGCCGTCCTGCTGACCGTGTGCTGCGCGAGCCTGGCCAACGCCGCGTCCGACAGCGACCGCATGGTCGACAGCGCGAAGCGAGCACAGTGCGCGACGCTGCTCGGCGCCGCGGGCGGGACGCCGACGGGTGAGCACCGGCACGACCCCGCTTTCTGCTGCGGCCCCCACCAGCGGTTCGAGCACGGCGAACACCACTCGTAGCCGTGGCGGCGCTGCCACCACTGCTGTCACCACTCGTCGTCGCAGATCACCCGGAAGCTGCCCACGGCACCATCGTCACCGAACAGGCCTCCTGCCAGGCCCCCGGCCAGGCCCTCGTGGACGGTGCGGGTCACCACCCCGAAGGTGTTGCCGTGGGGACCCACGGTGGCGACCGGAGCGCCGTTGTCACAGGCGAAGCCCCGGAAGACCTCGACCGTCTTCCGGCTGTCGTTGAAAACACTGAAGCTGTCCGAGCCCAGTCCGCTGGCCGCGGTGATACACCCGTCGACCGAGGCAGGGTAGGAACGCTCGTTGAAGAAGATCCTCCCCTCCTCCCCGCGGCCATGACGGCGCCCTGCGCCGTCGCGGCCCTCTTTCCTCTCCACGTTCCCGCTCCCGCCGCCGGAGGGAGCCGCCGCAGATCCGGCTCGTCGGACGGGCTGGGCCGCCCGGTGGACAGGCTTGGCCGCTCGGTGAACGGTCTTGGCCGCTCGGTGCGCAGACGGCGACGCCGGAGCGGATCCGACGGTCGCGGCGTAGGTGATCCCGGCGGCTGCAAGGACGGTCGCGCCCACTCCGGCGCCGACCACAGCAAAAGTACGCGAGGGCATGTCACTTCTCTCTGTCTCACGGACGTCGGCCGTGCGACCGACCTGCGACGAACGTACCGACAGCTCTTATGACCGGCATTCCGGACATGTCCAAGGTGTGACGCCATGGACCGACCAGGTGGCCGGCCAGGTGGCAGCGCGGCGGCCCCCTCGATGCCCTGCGGTCGCTCGTACCGCTCGTTCGGGTGCGTATCTCGTGCAGGTTCCGCCCCGGGTGCCGAGGCTTGACTTCGCGATGTGTCCCCTCGTGAAGGTGGAAGAACATGCCGACGTACGTCGCCTTGCTGAACTGGACCGAACAAGGGGTCCGAAACTACAAGGACACCGCGAAGCGCGCCGAGACCTTCGGTTCAGCGGTACAGAAGCTCGGGGCGAAGCTCCTGAGCATCTACTGGACCGTCGGACCGTACGACCTCGTGGCCGTCGTCGAGGCGCCCGACGACGAAACCGCCGCGGCGGCACTCCTGCAGCTCGGCGGGGTGGGCAACGTCCGTTCCACGACGCTGCGGGCCTTCGGCCGAGAGGAGATGGAGCGCGTCATCGCCAAGGCCGCCGGCTGACGGCCACCCCACGGTGCCGGCCGGCGCTCCGCCTCGGCCTGATGCGCTCCACCTGCGCATGACCCGCACCGGATCCGGGACGGACGCCCCGAGGCGGGTGCGCACCGCCATCCCCGTGCCCCAGCCGCCGTGCCGCCCTTGGCCGAAGGGCACATGGACGCTGTCGACGGCCACGGCGTTGCGGACGGCGTTCTGCTCCGGCGTGAGGCGGTCGGTGGTCGTCGGCTGCACGGCGGGCCGGGACAGGATCCGTCCCTGTCTCCCGCTGCCCTGGCATCGGCCCTGCATCGCCGAACCGCGCGACCGCGGCAGGACGATGACCCGCGCCCCCGGCACCGTGCGGCGACGCAGGGCGCGTTCAGGGGCTCTCCAGCCAGTCGGTGTACCAGGTGCGAAAGCCGGGGCTCGCCGGTACGAAGCCGCCCCAGTCCGGATCGATCCGCCAGACCTCGCCGGCTCGCGAGCCGTTCAGGACCAGCCGGATGAACATGCCGCAGCCCACCTCGGCCAGCATGAGCGTGCCCCGGGTCAGCGCATCGGCCGGTGCGCCGATCCGGCCGGGCAGGGGTTCGGTGAGCGGGAACGGCTCGGCGAGCCGGCCCGGCAGCCGGTCTTCCTCCCACTCGCCGTCCACGGCCCACTCCTCGCCGGCCTGCGGGCGGGCGACGGTCAACGGCATCAACCCGTGGCAGGGACCGGCGGGCCCGTTGCCCACCTTCGCGACGAAAGACCGGTACTCCCTCGGCAGACGGACGCCGTGGGATTCCTCGAACGCCCTGATCTCCGCCTCCGGCAGTGCCGACGTCAGTTCGTACCGGTGCGTGTCCGCCCCGAACCGCTCCCGCCTCGGGTCCCGTGCGGCCATCTCCCGTATCCGAGCGCGTACGCCGTCCCCGTCCCAGGTGTCCATCCGGCGACCGTAACAAGTGCCTGCAGCCCCCTGGCTCGGTCTCCGGCTCCGGGAGTAGATCCAATATCCCGGTGCGTGGAGGTGCCTGTCACCGTTCTCCGGAATGATCTTTGTGCTCCGTATGCGCCTTTAGGGTTGCCCAGGACAAGTGCAACGCACCGGCAGAGTCAGGGAGTTGAAAGTGGTGGACGAGGTTGCCGAACTGGCCGTGGAACTCACGGACATGGCTGCGGCGGATCACCGGTCCGCAGTCCACCCGAACAGCGACAATCCTGTCGAGCAGTTGGCCTGGCGGCGGCTGACCGCACAGCACGGTGACCGGCTCGGCGAGATCATGGATGAGTACGGCTGGCCGACGCAGGAACTGGTCGGGGAGGAGGCCGCCCGCGCAGCGTGGCTGATCGCCCAGCATGCCGACCGGCAGCTCGACATTCAGCGACGAGCCCTCCGGCTGATGCGGCAGGCGGTGTCGGCAGGGTCGGCCGGCCCGCGCGAGCTGGCCTTCCTGCACGACCGCACACTGGTCAATGAGGGCCGCAAGCAGATCTACGGTACGCAGATCGCCGGCGTGAAGGACGGGGTACCTGTTCCCTGGCCCTGTGAAGAGCCCGAGCGCATGGACGAACTCCGCGCAGAAGTCGGCATTGAGCCGTTCGACGAGTACGTTGCCAAGTTCGCGATGGTCTGACGCCCCGTTCTCGTCCGCAATCTGCGGATCCCCAGCGTCCAGTTCCAGGCGGTGCCGGCAGCCCCGGGGAACGATCACGGCGGCACCCGCCGGCAACCGCACTGCCGCACCGGATGCGCCGGGTCCGGTGGGACGGAGGTGGAGCCGCGCACCGCCTGCCAGGCAGCACACCGCCTCGTCCGCCTCCGGGTGCACATCTCCCAGTGGTCGGCGTGGACGTCGGCTTCTGTCTCCACGCGGAAGGCAGCCCGGCCCGGGACTCTTCGAGCGTGGCGCGCGGATGCGGTCGGTCAGGCCTGTCGGAATCGAGCAGGACGAAGGTCGTTGCGGCGCCGATGAGGAGGGCGACGGCCGTCAGGAGCGCGGTGCGGGCGCCTCGGCGTCGGGGTCGCGCCGTAAGCTGCGCCGGGTTTCTGATTCACGGGAGGCGTGAGTGGGGCGGGACATGGTCCTCGGCGGCCGGTACGAGCTGGTCGAGAAGCTCGGTCAAGGTGGTATGGGAACGGTCCATCGCGGGGTGGATCAGCGGCTGCGCCGCACTGTCGCGGTGAAACTGCTCTCCTCGGCGCTGGCCCACGATCCGCAGTCGCGAGCCCGTTTCCGGCGCGAGGCGCACGCGGTCGCCGCGCTGAACCACCCGGCGGTGGCCACCATCCACGACGTCGGCGAGGAGCCGCACCCGGATGGCCCACGGCCCTACCTGGTCATGGAGTACGTGCAGGGCGCCACGCTCGCCGAGGTCCTGCGAGACGGCCCCCTGCCTGTCGCCGACGCCGTCAACGCGGCATGCGCGGTGCTGGACGCGCTGCGGCACAGCCACGAGTGCGGGATCGTGCACAGGGACATCAAGCCCTCGAACATCATGCTCACCGGACCCGACACCGTGAAGGTCCTCGACTTCGGCATCGCCAAGGCCTTCACCGAGACCGCCACCCGCATCACCGGTAGCGGTGCGGCGATCGGCACTCCCGCCTACCTTTCCCCCGAGCAGATCAACGGGGCGGAGATCGACCACCGGGCCGATCTGTACGCGATGGGGTGCCTGCTGCACGAACTGCTGGTCGGACAGCCCCCGTTCCGTGGCGAATCGCCCTTCGCCGTCATGCATCAGCACCTGTTCGCCGCACCCGAGCCGGTCTCCCGGCTGAGACCGCAGATACCGCCGACGGTGGAGGCGGTGATCCTGCGCGCCCTCGGCAAGGACCCGAAGGAACGGTTCGCCGATGCCGGGCAGATGCGCGAGGCACTCGCCGACGCCCTGACGCAGACCTCCATGCCGACGGTCCAGGCCACCACGCCCGGGCCCCCGGCGACGCCGCCCGGCGGCCGAACCGCTCGTGGGGAGAAGTTCCGTATCTCACTGCGCCCTTCCGCCGACAGCGCTCTTGCTCTGCTCGGATGCCTGCTTTCGCTGCTGTGCGCACGTGGCCGGCTGGTGGACACCGCTCACTTCGGCTGGGTCGCCATCGCGGCCGGCCTGTTGGGCCTGGTGACGCTGCCGTGGTCGACACGCCTGTCGTGCGTGGTGGGCTGGGGGCCGGTGGCCGAGGCCGTGGCGGTCAACTCCGAACTGCGGCGCGCCTACGTCGGTTGGGCCCACTCCTACGTCGCCGTCGCCGCCCTGCTCGCACTGGCCGCCGCCTGCTGCCTCGTCGGCGCAGCACGCAGCAAGCGGAGCGGCGCCGGCTCGCTGATCGCCTTCTGGTTCAGTGCCACGGCGTCGATCTGGTACTTCCTCGACGACCTGCACAAGCTCTACGTCTTCTACCTGCTGCTGTCGCTGGTGGCCATGGCCACCGTGTCGTGGGAGACCGCCGAACTCGTGCGCCGCCGGGCCTCGGACAGACGGGCAGTTCCGAAGGCGTATCCGTCAGCGTGACGCCGCCCGGCCCACGGCCGGACAACCGGTCCGGTCAGCGCCACGTAGCGGCGTAGCCCATCCCGCACTCGACCCCTCGTGCCGGAACGCCCGCTCACGCATCGCACACGCATGAGAGAGGTGCGGGGCACGCCGCCGACGAGGACATCGCTCTCAACGCTTCCGCCGACGCCCGCCCCGGCCCGCAGCCGCCGCCTCGCCCGCTGCCGCCGTTTTCGCCTGCGGACCGGGTTTGTCAGCTGCCACCACCAGCGCGGCGAGCAGTGTGGTGACCGGGACCGAGGCGACCAGGCCGATCGAGCCGACCAGGGTGCGCACGATCTCCTCGGCGACCAGCTCGCTGTTGGCGACCGTGCTCACGCCGCTCTGTGCGATGGAGAAGAGGAGCAGGAGCGGCAGTGCGGCTCCGGCGTAGGCGAGGACGAGGGTGTTGACCACGGAGGCGATGTGGTCGCGGCCGATGCGGATGCCCGCCCGGTACAGTCCGCGCCAGCCCATCGCCGGGTTGGCCTCGTGCAGTTCCCAGACGGCGGATGTCTGGGTCACGGTGACGTCGTCGAGCACGCCGAGGGAGCCGATGATGACGCCGGCGAGCAGCAGACCGCTCATGCCGATCTTCGGGTACAGGCCGTGGATCAGGCCGGTCTGGTCGTCCGTGTTGCCGGTCAGCGCGGCCCAGTCGATGAACTGTGAGCCGAGGATGCCGATCAGTGCCAGCGAGGCGAGTGTGCCGAGCACCGCCACCGAGGTGCGGGCCGACAGGCCGTGGCATGTGTAGAGGGCGATCAGCATGATGGCGCTCGACCCGATCACCGCCACGAGCAGCGGGTTCGAGCCCTGCAGGATCGCGGGCAGGATGAAGAAGTTCAGCACCATGAAGCTGATGGCCAGCGCGACGAGCGCCATGGCGCCGCGCAGCCGGCCCACCACCACGACGGCGAGCGCGAAGATCCCGGCCAGCAGGCCCATCGGAAACCGGCGGTTGACGTCGGTGACCGAGTACTGGAGGTCCTTGGGCGCGGAGGGTTCGTAGGCCGTCACGACCTGCTCCCCCTGGTGCAGCTGCCGTGCCTGGTCGGGCTGGACGATCTCGGTGAACGTACGGCCCTTGTCCTTGCCGGTGTCGACGCGGACCGTGGCCTTGTGGCAGGTGCCGCCGGCCTCCTGCGCCGCGGAGTTGCCCTCGGCGGTGGAGGTGTCGCCGGTGGGGGTCTCGCCGGAGGCGTTCACCGACGCGCAGCTCACCTCGACGACTCTGGTGACCGTGGCCTGCTGGGTCTGCTGGTCGAAGCCGACGCCGGTGCGCTTGTGCGGCGGGGCTCCGCCCGGCCACAGCACCACGAGCCCCACGACGACCGCGGCGGTGAAGGGGATCAGGATCGCCGCGATGACCTTGCGCAGGTGCCGGGAGACCGGAGCGGCGGGCCCGTGACTGTGGCTGTGTCCATGGGCGTGCGCGTGTCCGTGACCGTCGGCGCCCGCTCCAGGACCGTGGTCGGAGCCATGTCCGGCATCGGTCACCGTGAGGGGCCCGTTGGCCGTCACGGGGGCGTGCCCATGGCCGCTCATGGCCGGAGGGTGAAGGTGACCCGTGTCGGCATCGGGTCCGTAGCCGGGGTGGGGTATCGACTCGGGAGGATTCCTGTATGCGTAGTCGTGGCCGTACCCGCCGGCATGACCACCTCTGGTTCCCGACGGGTCGCCGAACCCGTTCCAGTCTCCGGCGCTCTGCCGGTCAGCGGCTCCCATGCCGTCTCCCTCGCGGTTGTCCCTGCCCCCTCCGGAGCCGGGCCTGCGCGGCGGCTCTGAGGAAGAGTACGGGAACGGCTGTGCGGGGTCTCAGCACGGGCATCGCCACCATCGGCCCCGAGGGGCGTTCAGGCCGGTGGGCTCAGTCCTCGTCCTGGGCGCGCTGGTAGAGCTTGGCGATGTCGTCGTCGAAGTACGCGGCGTAGGAGACGTCGTCCTGGTCGCCGCCGCC